>NZ_CAXCCZ010000008.1:0-42598 GCF_963981275.1 uncultured Candidatus Thioglobus sp.
ATGGGGCGAGAAACGGGGTTTGAACCCGCGACAACCGGAATCACAATCCGGGGCTCTACCAACTGAGCTATTCCCGCCATAAACTTGGTGCGCCCTTCAGGATTCGAACCTGAGGCCTACGGCTTAGAAGGCCGTTGCTCTATCCAGCTGAGCTAAGGGCGCATAAACCTAAAAAAGGTGCCTCTCTGTTGAAATCCGTTAAGATTGATAGAGGTTTATGAGCAAAACTTATAATATGGTCGGAGTAGAGGGATTTGAACCCCCGACCACCTGGTCCCAAACCAGATACGCTACCAAACTGCGCTATACTCCGAAAAAAAAGAATTATACTTTGTTACGATGAATTGTAAATAGTTAATTCAGGATTTTTTATAATTAATCAATCTTTAATTCTGACCAGATATCATCAACTCTTTGAATGACATCTTTATCCATGACAATTGGTGTACCCCATTCACGATCAGTTTCTCCAGGGAGTTTGTTGGTGGCATCTATTCCCATTTTTGAGCCTAAGCCAGAAACAGGAGAGGCAAAATCAAGATAGTCAATTGGTGTATTGTCGATGAGCGTGGTGTCGCGAGTTGGATCAACACGTGTAGTCATTGCCCAAATAACCTCTTTCCAGTCTTTTACATCAATATCATCATCAACAATAATGACAAACTTGGTGTACATGAATTGACGCAAAAATGACCAAACCCCCATCATCACCCGTTTGGCATGACCTGGGTATTGCTTTTTAATGCTAACCACGGCCATTCGATATGAGCATGCTTCAGGCGGTAGGTAAAAATCAATAATTTCTGGATACTGTTGCTGAAGCAAAGGAACAAAGACTTCATTGAGTGCCACGCCTAAAACAGCAGGCTCGTCAATAGGCTTGCCGGTATAAGTGGAATGATAAATAGGATTGTTGCGATGAGTGATGCGTTCAACCGTAAATACAGGAAAACGCTCAACTTCATTGTAGTAGCCCGTGTGATCGCCATACGGACCTTCGTCAGCCATCTCGTCAGGATGAATAACACCTTCAAGAATAATTTCAGCATTTTCAGGTACTTGCAGGTCACTGCCAATACAAGTGCATACTTTGGTTTTTTTGCCGCGTAGAAGGCCAGCAAAAGCGTATTCACTTAAACTATCAGGAATTGGAGTAACAGCTGCTAGTGTGGTGGCAGGGTCGGCACCAATAGCCACGGCTACTGGATACGGCTTGCCTGGATTTTTCTCACACCAGTCTTTAAAGTCTAGTGCACCGCCACGATGAGATAGCCAGCGCATAATAAGCTTATTTTTGCCAATTACTTGCTGACGATAAATACCCAAGTTTTGGCGCTTTTTTAAAGGCCCTTTGGTAATGGTCAAGCCCCAAGTAATTAGTGGAGCGACATCTCCTGGCCAACAAGTTTGAATGGGAAGAGTTGACAAATCTACCGCATCACCCTCAACAACAACCTCTTGACACTGACCTTTTTTAACAGTTTTAACCGGCATGTTAAGAACTTTTTTAAGGGTTGGTAGCTTTTCAAAGGCATCTTTTAGACCCTTAGGAGGCTCTGGTTGTTTAAGTTCAGCTAGTAGTTTTCCAAGCTTTCTAAGTGCCACCAAATCTTCTTGCCCCATGGCTGCTGCAACGCGCCCTGTGGTGCCAAACAAGTTAGCCAAGACAGGAATACTTGAATCTTTAACATTTTCAAACAATAAGGCAGGCCCTTGCTGATCGAGTGTACGTCGACAGATTTCAGTTATTTCTAAGTTTGCATTAACTTCAGTGGTGATGCGTTTAAGCTCGCCGCGTTTTTCAAGCTCGGCAATAAATTCTCGTAAATCTTGATAGTTCATAATTAATTTAATTAAACGTTTTCAAAGTAAGTGCGGTGCGCTTCAAGCTCTTTTTCGCTCGCTTGGACGATTTTAATTTTGCCAAGATCACGATTTACTCGAATAATTTTTTGATTTTTTTTATCTTCTGCACCAGAGGATTGCTCATTACTAAATAAGGTTGATTGACCACCAGTCATGGCTAAATAAACCTGTGCCAGAATTTGTGCGTCAAGTAGGGCGCCATGTACAGTTCGAGCACTGGCATCAATTTCAAAGCGGCGACATAAAGAGTCAAGGTTGTGTAGCGTACCTGGACGCTGTTGTTTAGACAACTCTAATGAGTCAATAATCGTACAATGGTCTTCAATGCGCTCATCAGATCCAAATAGTTTTAACTCATGATTCAGAAAGCCTAAGTCGAAAGGAGCGTTGTGAATAACTAAAGTTGCCCCTTTAATATAATCCATAAATTCGCTAACAATTTCTTCAAATTTAGGTTTTCCAGTTAAAAACTTATCGGTAATGCCGTGAATTCGAACTGAGTCGCCTACATTGCGCTCAGGCTGAACGTATTGATGGTATTCGTTATTTTCGGTAATCTCTCGATCAACGATTTCAGTACAACCAATTTCAATAATACGATGACCCTCAGAGGGCTCGATTCCAGTGGTTTCAGTATCTAGAACAATTAGTCTTTCCATAAAATATTGCGCCTGTTAATTTTCGTGTAAAATTGATTGATTTTATCATAACTAAAAGTTAGAGAGTATTATGGCAAGAGTAACTGTTGAAGAGTGTTTGGATTTTGTAGATAATCGTTTTGAGCTAGTATTGGTTGCTGCGAAACGTGCCCACCAATTAAGCTCTGGTGGCTATAGATCAACTTTAGATGTGGGTAAAGATAAGCCGACTGTTGTTGCTCTTAGAGAGATTGAGGCGGGTCTTATCAATGCATCCATTCTAACTGAAGAGTATGCCATGGAAGAGGAGCTAACTGCACAACAGAAGGTTCATGACGCTGAAACGACGCAGGAAATCCAAGCAGAATTATCAGTAGCCTCTGTTGACGAAGGTGTTGACGAAGTTCAAGAGGTTCAAGAATAGCATCTAGTTAAAAACTGTTTTAATTAAAAATGACGCTACGGCGTCATTTTTTTTCGCCCATTTTTTCAAATTATGATTTTTTATTTTATGATTGTTGACAATGATTGGTAGGTTTAGTAGAATTTAGCTTAATTTAGTTTTTTATTTTAAATATTGTTGACAATATGAATGTAAATGTATTACAGCCTATCAAGCAAGACACGCTATCTGAGCATGTGTTTCAGCAGATTAAAGAGGATATTATTACCGGTGTTATTCCGCAAGGACAAAAGATAGGTGAGACGGATTTAGCCAAATCATATGACATTAGCCGCGGACCATTGCGTGAAGCCTTGCACAAGCTGGAGTCTATTCAATTGGTGGATCGTCGTCCTCACTCTGGCACCAGGGTTATTACTCTAGACTGTGCCATGATGAGAGATGTGTATCAAATGCGTGAAGCAATGGAAGGATTTGCTGTGCGATTAGCTTGTGTTGCTATGCCTCAGTCTGATATTGACAATTTATATCGTTTATTAGAAAAACATGAAGCGACCATCAAGCAATCAGATGGCAAGCAGTATTTTCAAAAAGAAGGGGATTTGGACTTTCATTATTATATTTTTTCCAAATGTCAAAATCAGTGGCTTATTAATTATTTGAATGATAAGTTATACCAAGTATTAAGAATGTGTCGTCATCGCACCAGTCAAATACCATTTCGAGTGGAGCCAGCATTGCATGATCATTATGCAATTGTTAATGCAATTAATGATAGAGATCCCGAATTGGCAGAAATATTAATGCGCAGACATATTAGTGGCGCATGGAAAATTTTAGAAAACTTATTAAATCAAGAAGAAATCAAGGAATAAATATGAGTGCAGGTAAAGCGTTTCGTCAAGCAGTAGAAGATAACAACCCATTGCAAGTCGTTGGTGCAGTTAATGCTTATTCGGCCATTATGGCAGAAAAAGTTGGCCACCAGGCTATATACCTTTCAGGCGGTGGCGTGGCTGCTTGTTCAATGGGTATTCCTGATCTGGGTATTACCACCATGAAGGATGTATTGGAAGATACTTATCGCATCACTGATGCGACCGCATTGCCATTATTAGTTGATATTGATACAGGCTGGGGTGGCGCTTTTAATATCGCCAGATGCGTTCGTGAGTTTACGCGTGCTGGTGCTGGTGCCGTTCATATTGAAGATCAGGTTATGCAAAAGCGCTGTGGTCATCGCCCTAATAAGGCAATTATCAGTCAACAAGAAATGGTTGACCGTGTGAAATCTGCTGTAGATGCGAAGACAGACTCGGATTTTGTGATTATGGCACGCACAGATGCATTGGCAGTCGAAGGTATGCAGTCTGCGATTGACAGAGCTATTGCTTGCGTAGAGGCTGGTGCAGATATGATTTTCCCAGAAGCTATTAATACACTTGAGCAGTATGAAGAGTTTGTTAAAGCTGTTAATGTGCCAGTATTGGCAAATATTACCGAATTTGGGGCAACACCTTTATTTTCATCTGAGGAGCTTGCTTCTGTTGGTGTAAAACTTCAGTTATATCCACTAAGTGCATTTCGCGCTATGAGCAAGGCAGCGCTAAATGTTTATGAACATATTAAAGCAGATGGTCATCAAAATAATGTCGTCGATACAATGCAAACACGCATGGAATTGTACGACTTTCTTGGATACCATGAATACGAACAAAAACTAGATCAATTATTTGCAAACGAGGAAAAATAATCATGAGTGAAACAACCCAAACAACACCGGGCTTTAAGCCAAAAAAATCAGTTGCTCTTTCCGGTACGCCAGCAGGAAATACTGCCGTGTGTACAGTAGGACGCACGGGCAATGACTTACATTATCGTGGTTATGATATTCTTGAATTTGCAGAAAAGGCTGAATTTGAAGAAATTGCACATCTTATTATTCATGGTACTTTGCCCACAGCTTCCCAACTTAAGTCTTACAAAGCTAAGTTAAAAGGTATGCGCGGATTGCCAACAGCTGTTAAAAATATTCTGGAAAATATTCCACCTTCAGCACACCCAATGGACGTAATGCGTACAGGTTGTTCTGCTATGGGTACTTGTATGACAGAAAAGGATGATCATCCTGAAGCAGAAGCACGCGCTGCCCTGGATCGTTTGATGGCTAGTTTTGGCTCTATGCTATTGTACTGGTATCACTTTAGCCACAATGGCAAACGCATTGAGACGGAGACAGAGGATGATTCAATTGGCGGGCATTTCTTACACATGCTGCATGGAGAGTTACCTTCTGATGAGTGGGTAAAAGCTATGCATGTTTCATTAATACTTTATGCGGAGCATGAGTTTAACGCTTCAACCTTTACAGGGCGAGTTATTGCGGGCACTGAATCTGATATTCATTCTTGTATTACGGGTGCAATTGGCGCATTACGTGGGCCAAAACATGGTGGTGCCAATGAAGTGGCCTCTGATATTCAAAAGCGTTATAACAATGCTGAAGAAGCTGAAGCGGATATTCGTGAACGCATGGCACGTAAAGAAATTATTATTGGCTTTGGTCATCCTGTTTATACCGTTTCTGATCCGCGTAATGAAGTTATTAAACGCGTTGCAAAACAGCTCTCTGAGTCAAATGGAAATACAACCATGTTCAAGGTTGCTGAACGTATTGAATCGGTGATGATGGATGAAAAGAAAATGTTTCCAAATCTAGACTGGTTCTCGGCAGTTTCTTATGAGCAAATGGGTGTTCCAACCGATATGTTTACGCCACTTTTTGTTATCTCAAGAACAACAGGCTGGGGAGCGCATGTGATTGAACAGCGCCAGGACGGAAAGATAATTCGCCCAGCGGCAAACTATACTGGCCCTGAGAATCTTACATTTGTACCTTTGGCTGATCGTGGATAAATGTATAACAATGAGTGGCTTAATTGAATAGCCTACTCAAATAAACTTAAGACAACAAGAAAGTAAATTGACGGAAAAAAGTAACCAATGAATACAAATTATCGCAAACACCTTGATGGTACAGATTTAGATTATTTCGATACGCGTCAAGCGATTGATGAGATTACTTCTGGTGCTTACGCTAAGCTTCCCTATACGTCTCGTATTCTCGCCGAGCAGCTTGTGCGTCGTTGCCAGCCAGAGATGCTCACAGACTCGCTAAAGCAACTTATTGAAAGCAAGCAAGATTTAGATTTTCCTTGGTATCCTGCCCGTGTCGTTTGTCATGATATCTTAGGGCAGACAGCATTGGTTGATTTGGCAGGTTTGCGTGATGCTATTGCAGATCAAGGCGGAGATCCTGCTAAGGTTAACCCGGTAGTGCAGACCCAGTTAATTGTTGATCATTCTCTTGCGGTTGAGGCGCCTGGTTTTGACGCAGATGCATTTGAAAAAAACCGTGCCATTGAAGATCGTCGCAATAAAGACCGTTTTGATTTTATCGAATGGTGCAAAACCTCTTTTAAAAATGTTGATGTTATTCCTGCGGGTAACGGCATTATGCATCAGATTAATTTGGAAAAAATGTCGCCTGTTATTCAAGCGCGAGAAGGTGTTGCATTTCCTGACACTTGTGTGGGTACCGATTCTCACACGCCACACGTTGATGCATTGGGAGTGATGGCAATTGGTGTGGGCGGATTAGAGGCAGAAACAGTTATGCTTGGCTTGCCATCTATGATGCGTCTACCTAATATTATTGGTGTTAAGCTAATAGGTGAGCGCCAGGAAGGTATTACAGCAACTGATGTGGTTCTTGCCATTACTGAGTTTTTACGAAACGAAAAGGTTGTTTCAGCTTATCTAGAATTTTTTGGTGATGGCACTAAAAATCTAACAATCGGAGACCGTGCAACAATCTCTAACATGACGCCTGAATATGGCGCCTCAGCAGGTTTGTTCTATATTGATGAGCAAACCATTGATTATCTAAGGTTAACAGGTCGTGATCCTGAACAAGTTGCTTTAGTTGAGCGCTACGCAAAATCAACAGGCCTTTGGGCAGATGATTTGGTAAATGCTCAATATCAGCGTGTGCTCACGTTTGACTTATCATTGGTTGGTCGTAATATGGCGGGCCCATCTAATCCTCATCGTCGCCTAGCAACTGCTGATCTTGTGTCAAGTGGTATCGCTAAGAATTTGGATAAAGCGCAGGCTGAAGAAGCCGCAGGAAAAATGCCTGATGGTGCGGTTATTATCGCTGCGATCACTTCTTGTACTAACACTTCTAATCCGCGCAATGTTGTTGCCGCTGGACTAGTTGCGCGTAAGGCTAATGAGCTTGGCCTGGTTCGTAAACCTTGGGTTAAGACTTCATTTGCACCAGGTTCAAAAGTTGCTGAACTTTACTTAAAAGAAGCGGGCTTGTTAAGTGAACTTGAAGCGCTTGGATTTGGTATCGTGGGCTTTGCCTGTACAACTTGTAATGGTATGTCTGGTGCGCTAGATCCTGTTATTCGTGATGAGATTATTGAGCGTGATTTATATGCAACAGCGGTGCTTTCTGGGAATCGTAATTTTGATGGTCGTATTCATCCTTATGCGAAACAAGCCTTTCTAGCGTCTCCACCTTTGGTGGTTGCCTATGCACTGGCAGGTACCATGCGCTTTGACATTGAACAAGATAGCTTGGGTAACGATAAAAATGGCAACCCAATTACCTTGAAAGATATTTGGCCTTCAGATACAGAAATCGATGCAATTGTAAAATCCAGTGTTAAGCCGCAAATGTTTCAACAAATTTATAACCCAATGTTTGATCTTGGCGTTATACAAGAGGCAAAGAGTCCTTTATATGATTGGGATGATAAAAGCACTTACATTAGTCGCCCTCCTTACTGGGAAGGTGCGTTAGCAGGTGAGCGAACCATGAAAGGTATGCGTCCTCTTGCTGTATTGGGTGACAACATTACCACCGATCATTTATCGCCGTCAAATGCAATTATGCTGGATAGCGCCGCAGGTGCTTATTTACATAAAATGGGTTTACCAGAAGAGGATTTCAACTCTTATGCTACTCACCGTGGTGATCATTTAACAGCGCAACGTGCCACTTTTGCTAATCCAAAATTGTTGAACGAAATGTGTCGTGATGGTGTTAATGGAAAAACAGGAGAAATCAAGCAAGGTTCACTTGCTCGTGTTGAGCCAGAAAGTGTGGAAATGCGTATGTGGGAAGCAATCGAAACCTACATGGATCGTGCCCAACCTCTAATCATTATTGCAGGTGCTGACTATGGTCAGGGTTCGTCACGTGATTGGGCTGCAAAAGGAGTTCGTTTGGCGGGTGTTGAAACAATTATTGCTGAAGGTTTTGAGCGTATTCATAGAACCAATTTGGTTGGTATGGGTGTATTGCCACTTGAATTTGTTAAAAATGAAACGCGTGCAACTTATCATATTGATGGTAGTGAAACCTTTGATGTTGAAGGTGAGATTGCACCAGGGTCTGATCTAATTGTGAAAATGACGCGTACTAATGGCGAGCGTGTAGACATTCCAGTTAAGTGTCGCCTAGATACGGCTGAAGAAGTTCAGGTTTATTCTGCTGGTGGTGTGTTACAGCGTTTTGCACAAGATTTTTTAGAGGAAAACTCATAATGACTTTTAAGCCTCAAATTAAAATTCCTGCTACGTATATGCGTGGCGGAACTAGTAAAGGGGTTTTCTTTAATCTGGACGATCTACCTGAAGTGTGCAAAGTCGCCGGTGCAGCGCGCGATGCGATGCTGCTTCGTGTTATTGGCAGCCCTGATCCGTATCATAAGCAAACTGACGGCATGGGCGGGGCAACCTCAAGCACTAGTAAAAGTGTTATCTTATCGAAAAGCTCAAAAATAGACCATGATGTTGATTATCTTTTTGGTCAAGTGTCCATTGATAAGCCTTTTGTGGATTGGAGCGGAAATTGTGGAAATTTGACTGCTGCCGTTGGCTCTTTTGCAATTGGCCAGGGTTTGGTTGATGTCGAACGCATTCCCAAAAATGGCATAGCGACTGTTCGCATTTGGCAGGAAAACATTAGCAAAACTATCATTGCCCAAGTGCCGATGATTGATGGCGAGGTTCAGGAAACAGGCGATTTCGAGTTAGATGGTGTCACCTTTCCTGCAGCAGAAGTTCAGGTTGAATTCATGAGCCCAGTGGATGCTTCTGAAGCCATGTTCCCGACTGGAAATTTAGTGGATGATTTGGAGGTTCCTGGGGTTGGCACATTTAAAGTAACAATGATTAACGCAGGCATTCCAACAATTTTCTTGAATGCTGAGGCGATTAATTACACTGGTATAGAGTTGCAAACTGATATTAATAGTGATAAAAAGGCTTTAGCCATGTTTGAGACTATTCGTGCATATGGCGCTATAAAGATGGGCCTGATAGATGACATTGAGCAGGCTGCAGATCGTCAGCACACACCTAAAGTTGCTTTTGTTGGCCAGTCTCAAGACTACACCTCTTCGAGTGCTAAAACGATTAATGCAGATGATATTGATTTGAACGTTAGAGCTTTATCGATGGGGCTATTGCACCATGCAATGATGGGAACTGCGGCAGTAGCCATTGGAACTGCAGCAGTCATTCCTGGTACGCTAGTAAATCTTGCGGCCGGTGGTAGTGAGCGAAAGTCGGTAGTTTTTGGACATCCGTCAGGTACTCTAAAGGTGGGCGCAGAAGCTGTGCAAGACAAGGGTGATTGGACGGTCAACAAGGTGGTAATGAGTCGCAGTGCTAGAATCTTAATGAAAGGCTCCGTGTACATTCCTGGCAATGTTTTTGATCATTTATAATGGGTTAAATGACTAATAAATTTTAGAGAGAGTTAAAAGATTAAATAAATAACATTTTCCTGCTTTAATGTTTTTTTAGGTTGGATTGATGTTTAACGATAGGAGATTCAAAATGAACTACCAACAAGAATTGGACGCATCAAAAAATGACCCAGAAGGATTCTGGAAAGAAAAATCTGAAGACCTTAAATGGTTCCAGCCACCACAAAAAGTTTTAACACAAGATGAAGAGGGTATTCATCACTGGTTTGCAGATGGTGAAATGAATACAGCCTACATGGCACTTGATTATCATGTTGAAAATGGCCGTGCTGATCAAGCTGCGTTAATTTACGACTCACCAGTTACCAATACAAAAAAGACCTATAGCTACCGAGAGCTTCGTGATGAAGTGGCGCAAACTGCAGGCATGCTAAAAGACTTGGGGGTTGAAAAAGGTGATCGTGTTATTGTATATATGCCTATGATTCCTCAAGCGGCAGTTGCAATGTTAGCTTGTGCTCGTATTGGTGCTATTCACTCAGTTGTTTTTGGTGGTTTTGCGGCGCCTGAGTTGGCGGTTCGAATTGATGATGCCAGTCCAAAAGTCATTTTAAGCGCCTCTTGTGGTATTGAAATAAAGCGCGTTATTGAATACAAGCCATTAATTGATAATGCCATTAAAATTGCCAAACATACACCGAAAAATGTTGTGGTTTATCAACGCCCTGAAGCAGTAGCCGATCTTTCTCAAGATGGTGATTTAGACTGGGTAGAGGTTGTCAGTAAAGCTAAAGCAGCGCCATGTACGCCAGTTAAAGGAACTGATTTACTCTACATTCTATATACGTCTGGCACCACTGGCAAGCCTAAGGGAGTGGTGCGTGAAAATGGTGGCCATGCGGTTGCAATGAAGTATAGTATGAGTGCCATTTATGACATGAAGCCAGGTGAGGTTTTTTGGTCTGCCTCTGACGTGGGCTGGGTAGTGGGCCATTCTTATATTGTGTATGCACCATTATTGCAAGGGTGTACAACAGTATTTTTTGAAGGAAAGCCAATTATGACGCCTGATGCAGGCGCCTTTTGGCGGGTAATTTCTGATTACAAAGTTAAGGCATTATTTACAGCGCCGACTGCCTTCAGAGCAATTAAAAAAGAAGATCCTAATGGTGATTTCATTAAGCAATATGATTTATCCTCTCTAAAAACTTTATTTGCTGCGGGTGAGCGACTAGATCCACCAACTTACGAATGGCTCAATGAGCAGTTTGATCTACCTATTATTGATCATTGGTGGCAAACAGAAACAGGTTGGGCAATTTCAGCCAATATGCTAGGTATTGAAAAGATGCCGATTAAGCCAGGCTCGTCAACCGTACCTGTACCAGGTTTTAATGTGAGTATTTTGGATGACAACGGTCAAGAGGTTGCTGCTAATCAGCAAGGCAATATTGCTATTAAGCTACCTTTACCTCCTAGTTGTTTAACCACAGTATGGGGTGATATGGATCGATTTAAGGCAGGCTATTTAGAAACCTTTCCGGGTTACTACGTCAGTGGTGATGGTGGCTATATTGATGATGATGGATATCTTTTTGTGATGGGGCGTACTGATGATGTAATTAACGTTTCCGGTCATCGATTGTCAACAGGTGAGATGGAAGAAATTATTGGCACGCACCCAGCTGTGGCAGAGTGTGCAGTGATTGGCAGAAACGACAATCTTAAAGGACAGATGCCATTAGGATTTGCCATTTTGAAGTCAGGCGCTGAGTTTGATCAAGCAGACATTAAACAAGCGTTGGTTCAATTAATGCGAGAGAAAATTGGTGCAGTAGCCTGTTACAAAGACACTGTTATTGTTGAGCGTTTACCTAAAACACGCTCTGGTAAAATTTTGAGAAAAACCTTGAGACAATTGGTAGATGGCGAAGATTATGTTGTACCGTCAACTATTGATGATCCTGCTATTTTGGATGAGATTCAGCAGGCCTTGCCATAATGTAAGCATCCCTCAAATCATGTGTTAATCTGATGATTGTTTATCTTGATTCTTATCAAGAATGACTTTTAGGTATTATTTTTTTTTAGGTATTATTTGTTGTTAAACAATACACATACCAAAAAAGATGATCAAGGTTGAAAATACAGAAATTCGTTTCCATGAGAACTGGCCTGATATAGATGTAAATCTAGCAATGGCCGTGCTTAATCTAGGTAGGGCATCTTCTCAATTTAACTTGCTTGTTGAAAGTGTTTGCGAGCAGTTTGACCTTTCTGTGTTTGAGCTTGAGGTATTGGTATTACTACGCTCTTTTCCTTATCCCCATAGACTAACCCCTTCTTTATTGTCCAGCTCACTCATGGTCTCTTCAGGAGGTTTAACCAAGGTCTTAATCAAGCTAGAATCTAAAAACTATATTATTAGAGATGCAAACCCTACAGATAAAAGAAGTAAGATTGTTAGACTTACCGAGCTTGGTGTTGAATTTATTGAAAAAAACTATCCATTAGTACAGTATATGTCTAAGCAGTTTTTTGAGTCTAAGTTGTCTAAACGAGAGTTGGCGTTATTAACAAATTTGTTGACAAAATTACTTAAAAATTAAAAAAGTTTTTTTATCTTTTTCCAGAAACCTTTCCAGAAACCTTTCCAGAAAGGTATATTAGAAAATAATGATAGTTAAAACAGAGTTGTTATTCTGAGTATCATTGAATTGGAAAAAACAATAATAGGGGAAATACAAATGAGTGAGAATACGAAAGACCAAAATACAATAAGTCGTAGAGACATGTTAAAAACCAGTGCGGCACTAGCAGCAGCACCAATGTTTTTTACTAAAGGCGCTTATGCAAAAGATTTTACTAACAATCCAGGAAATTCATCTACTGTCACATTAGGTTTTAATGTGCCACAGACTGGCGCATACGCTGACGAAGGTGCAGACGAGTTACGTGCCTTTAAACTAGCTGTTAAGCATTTAAATGGTGAAGGCGATGGCGGTATGATGAATACCATGAAGCCAATGAATTTAACCGGCAATGGTATTTTAGGTAAGAAGGTTACTTATGTAACAGGTGATACGCAAACTAAGTCAGACGCAGCACGTGCCTCTGCTAAGCGTATGATTGAGAAAGATAATGTTATTATGTTCTCTGGTGGTTCATCATCAGGTGTGGCAATTGCAGTACAAAGTCTAGCGCAAGAAGCGGGCGTTATTTTCATGGCTGGCCTAACTCACTCAAATGATACAACAGGTAAGGATAAGCGTCGTTACGGTTTCCGTCATTTCTTTAATGCGAAAATGACAGGTTCTGCTTTGGGTCCTGTACTTAAAGAAGAAATGGGTACCAATAGAAACGCATACCACCTGACTTCTGATTACACTTGGGGTTGGACACAAGAAGAGTCTATTAGAGAAACTACAGAAGGCTTGGGTTGGAATACAACTGCAGCTGTTAAAACACCAGTAGGTGCTGGCGACTTCTCACAGTTTATTACGCCAATTTTAAATTCAGGTGCTGACACGCTAATTCTTAACCACTATGGTAAGGATATGATTAACTCATTGACGCAGTCTGTACAGTTTGGTTTGCGCGACAAATTAGTTAATGGTAAACAGTTTGAAATTATTGTGCCTTTATACTCTCGTCTTATGGCACAGGGTGCTGGTAAAAACCTACAGGGTATTTTGGGTACAACTAACTGGGATTGGCAGTTAAAAGACGAAGGTTCTAAAGCTTTCGTTAAATCATTCGGTACAGAGTACGGCTTCCCACCTTCAATGGCGGCACATACTTGTTACGTACAAACATTGCTTTATGCAAATGCTTGTGAAAATGCGGGTACATTCTATCCACCTGAAGTTATCAGACAACTAGAAGGCTTTAAGTTTGATGGTATGGGTAACGGTGCAACTGAGTATCGTGCTGAAGATCACCAGTGTTTCAAAGATGTATTGGTGGTTCGTGGTAAGCAAAATCCAAGTACACAGTTTGACCTACTTGATATCGTTAAAGAAGTGCCACGTGCTCAGGTTGAGTACGATGCATCAATTTTTGGTGGTAATCTAGGTCCTTACAAAGTCTAAGTTTCTAAGGTTTTAATCTGGAGTGCCAATTGCAAGTTAGTTGTGGTTGGCATTTTTTATGATTTGAATTTATTGTAACTTAATCGGAGGAATTTCCTCTTATTAAGTTACAATAAATATTTGTTATAACTTAATAAGAGAGAATCTATTATGGACGCTGTTTTAATACAATTACTTAACGGTCTAGATAAAGGCGCAGCTTATGCTTTAATTGCGCTTGGACTAACATTGGTATTTGGTACACTGGGTGTGGTGAATTTTGCACATGGCGCATTGTTTATGTTGGGTGCGTTTTGCGCAGTCACATTTCAGAAAATTTTAACCATATCGGTTAAGGTGATTGACCCAAGTATTACTTTTTTTACTGCTTATAAGGAACAGGCATATCTAGAGATATGGTTTGGGGATGTGGGGCTCACCATTATAGATTATGCGGTACCGTTATCTATTCTGATGGCGATACCTGTGATGCTGTTGATTGGTCTAGCTATGGAAAGAGGGCTGATCAGGCACTTCTATAAGCGTACGCATGCAGAGCAAATTTTGGTTACTTTCGGCTTGGCGATTGTTATTCAAGAGGTGATTCGTCATTTCTTTGGCGCTAATCCGATTCCTATGCCAGCACCTGATATTGTATCTAGTAGTGCAGCAGTCGGAACTTGGTTAGGCTTGAGTGATAACTTGGTATACCCTTGGTGGCGATTAATCTATTTATCTTTTTCATTATTGGTTATCGGTTCTGTGTTTGCATTCCTGCAGCTAACTACGTTTGGAATGGTAGTTAGAGCGGGTATGTTTGACCGTCAAATGGTTGGATTTTTAGGTATTAATGTGCAACGAAAATTTACCATTGTATTTGGCCTTGCATCAGTTGTTGCAGGACTCGCAGGTGTGATGTATGCACCAATTTTGCCGCCTGATTACCATATGGGGATGGACTTCTTGGTTCTTTCTTTTGTGGTAGTTGTGGTTGGCGGCATGGGCTCTTTACCTGGTGCTGTTGCTGCAGGATTTTTATTGGGAGTTTTGCAATCATTCGCATCTATGACTATTGTAAGTCAGTATCTACCAGGCATTGATCAAGTTATTATTTATTTAGTTGCTGTGATTATTTTGTTAACACGTCCTCGTGGTTTGATGGGGCGTAAAGGTGTAATGGAGGACTAGAGCATGAAAATTGAAAAAAAACGTAGTGATCTCTTTATCATGGCAATTTTTACAATTGTTATATTAAGCATGCCGGTGTGGCTAAGTCCTCTTGGTGCTAACTACCCAGACTTATTGCAAAAATTTGCTATTTTTGGTATTTTTGCGATTGGCTATAATATTTTATTTGGTTTAACTGGGTATTTGTCATTCGGTCATGCTATCTTCATTGGTGTAGGCTCTTATACAGCCGTTTGGTCTTTTAAGCTGTTGAGCATGAACGTGCTTCCAGCAATTGTTTTTGGTACGCTGTTTGCTGGCATTATTGCCGCCTTGGTAGGGTATGTCAGCTTACGCAGATCAGGTATTTACTTTTCGATCCTAACATTAGCCTTTGCACAGATGTTTTATAATTTGGCTTATTCGGTCCTAACACCACTTACTAATGGTGAAACTGGCCTAACAATTGCTGCTGGTGACCCGAGGGTGCTTGACCGCTTGTTTAGTGATGTAGCAACAGGGGGAGGGCTGCCTTCTACTGAGTTATTTGGTATCTCTATGAGTGGATATTCAGGATTTTATTTCACTGCTGTATTACTTATACTGGCATTTTTTATCTCTTTAAAAATATTTAACTCTCCTTTTGGGTTAAAACTTAAAGCGATTAAATCTAACCAACATAGAATGAAATACACGGGCTACAATACCCGACCATACTTGGTGACTGCCTTTATTATTTCTGGCATGTTTGCAGGATTGGCTGGCTCATTGATGGCAGTTACAGATCCATTAGCTGGTGCAGAAAGAATGCAATGGACTGCTTCTGGTGAAGTGGTATTGATGACTATCTTGGGTGGCGTAGGTACATTGTATGGGCCTTTGCTAGGTGTGGCAATTATCAAGTACCTTGAGAATATCTTTTCAGCAGTTAATGAGGCTACTTTACATGGCTTCTTCTCCTTTTTACCTCAGTGGCTTAATGATACGATGGTGGTGGTGGTTTCACCATTTGTTGGTGAGGGTTGGCACCTAACCTTGGGGCTCATGTTTATGATTGTTGTTATCTTCTTACCGGGTGGTGTTACAGAGGGTTTCCAGAAGATTAAAAATAGATTTACAAAAAATAAAGAACAAGAAAAATTAAAACAAGGAGGCGAATAAAATGAGCGAATCTGTTTTAAAAATTAGCAATGTTAATAAAACTTTTGGTGGCTTGAAGGCATTAACTGACATTAATCTTAACATTGAAAAGGGCAAGGTTCATGCAATTATTGGCCCAAATGGCGCAGGTAAGTCAACCTTATTAAATGTTATTATTGGCTTACTAGAGCCAGATACTGGCGAAGTATTATTTGATAACAAGGATGTTATTGGAAAACAAGCACATGAAATCAATCAGATGGGTTTGGTGCGAGTTTTTCAAACACCGGAAATATTTACAGATCTATCTTTACTAGAAAATGTCATGATTCCAGCGTTGGCAAAACGAGACGGCTCCTTTAAGTTTAAAATTTTTAGAGATTTGGCTGACGAAAAAGATATTATGAATGAGGCAGTTGACATCTTGGCAAGTATTGGCATGGAAGATAAAATGCATAATATGTCAGGAAGCATGTCACGTGGTGATAAGCGTCGGCTTGAGTTGGCAATGTGTTTAATACAACATCCAAAGCTATTATTGTTAGACGAGCCAACTGCTGGAATGGCACGACATGACACTAATCAAACCATTGAGCTGCTTAAAAAGATTAAAGAAGGTGGTATGACAAAAATTATTATCGAACATGATATGCATGTTGTGTTTAGTGTTGCAGATACTATTTCTGTACTAGCAAGAGGAAAAATTATTGCAACAGGCACGCCTGATGAAATTAAAGGTAATCCAATCGTACAAGAAGCTTATTTAGGCGGGGGTGAATAATGAGTGATACTAAAAATAAAGCAAAACCTATTGTTTCTCAGGGCGCGGACCCTGCGTTTTTCTCTTGTTGGGATATTCACTCTTATTATGGTGAAAGTTATATTGTTCAAGGTGTTAGCTTTGATATTCGAGAAGGTGAAATTCTTGCATTACTAGGTAGAAATGGTGCGGGCAAAACCTCAACACTTAGATCAATTGCCCGTGCTTCTGATCCACAAGTGAATCACGGAGAGATGTGGTTAGATCACCAGCCTTTGCATGAAATGGAAGATTACCAAGTGGCGCAAGTAGGTGTCGCATTGGTGCCAGAGGATCGTTGTATTATTGGCGGTTTGACGGTGGAAGAAAACTTACAGTTGGCGCAAATAGAAGGGCCTATTGGCTGGACTATAGAGCGTATCTATGAGCATTTTCCAAGATTAGGAGAAAGAAAGGATCAAGATGGTGTTACTCTTTCTGGTGGTGAACAGCAAATGTTGGCAGTTGCCAGAGCGTTGGCGCGTGATGTAAAGCTGTTATTGTTGGATGAGCCTTATGAAGGTCTTGCTCCGGTTATTGTGCATGAAATTGAAGAGATATTGTTAAGCATCAAGAAGTTGGGTATTACTACGATTATTGTTGAACAAAATGCGGTAGCCGCATTGCGTTTAGCTGACAGGGCACTGATATTGGATACTGGAAAGATTGTATTTGACGGTACTGCTCAAGAAGTATTGGATGATGAGGTGTTAAGGCATCAGTACTTAGCCATCTAAAAACGCTTAGATATTGTTCTTTTTGAAGTGTTTTTTTAAACAATACACATACCAAAAAAGATGATCAAGGTTGAAAATACAGAAATTCGTTTCCATGAGAACTGGCCTGATATAGATGTAAATCTAGCAATGGCCGTGCTTAATCTAGGTAGGGCATCTTCTCAATTTAACTTGCTTGTTGAAAGTGTTTGCGAGCAGTTTGACCTTTCTGTGTTTGAGCTTGAGGTATTGGTATTACTACGCTCTTTTCCTTATCCCCATAGACTAACCCCTTCTTTATTGTCCAGCTCACTCATGGTCTCTTCAGGAGGTTTAACCAAGGTCTTAATCAAGCTAGAATCTAAAAACTATATTATTAGAGATGCAAACCCTACAGATAAAAGAAGTAAGATTGTTAGACTTACCGAGCTTGGTGTTGAATTTATTGAAAAAAACTATCCATTAGTACAGTATATGTCTAAGCAGTTTTTTGAGTCTAAGTTGTCTAGACAGGAATTAGTGCTATTAAGTGTTCTCTTAACTAAACTTCTTAAAGGGTAGTTTGACCCATTTTAAAATATTTTTACCACCTCCTTAATATACTTTTCTAGAAAGGTATATTAAGGAATACTGATAGTTGATTTCAGTTAAGCAAAGTGTGTATCATTTTCAGTGATTTAATCAAAAAGGGGAGTCTAAATGGCCGATAAAAATAATAACTACTGGAAGGCTAATATTGCACTTATTGTTAAGTGCTTATCAATCTGGTTTGTAGTTTCATATCTATTTGGCATTGTGCTAGTAGATGTTTTAAATACCGTCCGAATGGGTGGATATAAACTAGGGTTTTGGTTTGCACAACAAGGCTCAATTTACACGTTCGTAATCTTGGTCTTTTACTATGCAAAAAGCATGGGAAAAATTGACAAAGAATTTGGCGTTGACGAAAAATAGGTAAGGGGAGAAAAATATGGATTTACAAACATTAACGTTTTTATTTGTAGGCGTAACTTTTGCGATCTACATAGGTATTGCCTTCTGGGCAAGAGCCGGCTCAACTAAAGAGTTTTATGTTGCGGGTGGCGGTATTCATCCTGTGGCGAATGGTATGGCAACAGCAGCAGACTGGATGAGTGCAGCGTCATTTATCTCGATGGCAGGTTTAATTGCATTTTATGGATACGGTGGTTCGGTATTCTTAATGGGTTGGACTGGTGGTTATGTGCTACTAGCAATGTTACTTGCGCCTTACTTAAGGAAGCATGGCGCATTTACAGTGCCAGAGTTTATCTCAGATCGATACTATTCAAAAACTGCACGTGTTGTTGCGGTTATTTGTTTAATCATTGCATCGGTTACTTATGTAATTGGTCAAATGAAGGGTATCGGTGTGGCATTCTCAAGATTCCTAGAAGTGGATTATGAGACAGGCTTGGTATCAGGTATGGTTATCGTAGCTTTCTATGCAACCATGGGTGGTATGAAAGGTATTACATACACGCAAATTGCACAGTACGTGATTATGATTATTGCTTATACAATTCCAGCAATCTTTATTTCATTTATGCTTACGGGTAATCCAATTCCTCAATTAGGTTTGGGTAGTGAAATGGCTGATGGTACTTATCTATTAGATAAGCTCGATCAAGTGGTAACACAACTAGGTTTTGCTGAGTACACCACGCAAGCTAGATTAAGCACAACAAACATGTTTGTTTACACGCTATCTCTAATGATTGGTACAGCAGGTCTTCCGCACGTTATCATGAGATTCTTTACTGTATCTTCAGTGAAAGCGGCTCGTGAATCTGCAGGTTGGGCTTTGGTATTTATCGCGCTACTTTACACAACAGCTCCTGCAGTTGCAGCAATGGCAAGATTAAACCTTATGCAAACAATTGATCAGCCTAACGCTGAACAAAACTTGGCATATGCTGATCGACCTTCTTGGTTTAAAAACTGGGAGACTACAGGTCTATTAAAGTTTGAAGACAAGAATAACGATGGCTTGATTTCATACACAGGTGATAAGAAGACTAATGAAATGGTAAAAGTTGATAGAGATATCATGGTTCTTGCGAATCCTGAGATCGCTGGCTTGCCGAACTGGGTGATTGCAATTGTTGCAGCCGGTGGTTTAGCAGCAGCATTATCGACAGCAGCTGGTTTATTGTTAGCTATCGCATCTTCAATTTCACATGACTTGTTAAAAGGTGTGTGGAGACCTAATATCACTGAGAAGGAAGAGCTTAGATACTCTAGAATCTCAATGATTGGTGCCATCTTAATTGCAGGTTACTACGGCTTTAATCCTCCGGATTTTGCCGCAGGTACAGTTGCACTAGCCTTTGGTCTAGCAGCATCAAGTATCTTCCCTGCACTAATGATGGGTATCTTCTCTAAGAAGATGAACAAAGAAGGTGCGATTGCAGGTATGTTGTCAGGTATTGGTATTACATTGTTATATGTATTCCAGCACAAGGGTATCATGTTTGTGAAGTCAACGTCTTTCTTGGGTGACATGGATCCGAACTGGTTCTTAGGTATTGAGCCTAATGCGTTCGGTGCTATTGGTGCCGTGGTTAACTTCGCTGTTGCATTCTTTGTAATGACGCGTACAGCTAAAGTACCTGCAGAGGTTGAGAAGATGGTTGAGAACATTCGTGTTCCCGCATCTAACTAAAAAAACTTTTTAAGTTTTTTACTTTGACACCCGGCAATGCCGGGTGTTTTTTTATTTAAAATAAGGGAATTATGTTTTTTAAAAATAAACACGTTATCACCTCTATGATCGTTGCCCCCATATTGGCAATTATGAGCTACTTTGCAGTTGATTATTATGTCGCTGAAGTACCGCATAAGGCTAAAGATGGTCAATTGTATAAGATGCTTGCCAAGTCTAATTGTCGCTGGGAAAGTGGCCATTGTGATCTAGTCAATGGCGATTTAGAGTTATTAGTCACTTCTGACACACAGCAATATGGCAATAATCACTTTCGCTTAAAATCTGAAACCCCTTTGCAAGAGGTTAAGTTTGCCTTGGTAAGCGAACAAGGTGCGCATTCACAACCAGAGTTAATGAGCTTGGTAGAAGCGGGCAATCAGCTTTGGCAAAGCTCTTTAGTGGATGTTAGAAGATCTGATTATTTGCAGTTTGTAATCTCAGTAAGTGGTAGTATCTTTTATGCAGAAGTACCGGCTATTTTCACTTATCAGGATAAAGACTATTAAATAATGGATATTGAAGCTCTAGAGGTTATTGATTTTCTTAAATCGACACTGCCACTTGATAGTGCAACCACTGCACAGCTTGAATCTCTGGTTAAAGAGATACAAATAGGCTATCGAAAAAGAAAGCATGTTTTAACTCTTAAGCCCAATTTTCTATATTTGGTGCGCAAGGGTGCAGTACTAATCGAAGATGAAAATGAGCAGTTGTTTTCCATTCTAGGTGAGCGCCAGTGGTTTGGATACAATGCTCAGTTAGTTTTGTATTCGCACAGCTGTCAAGAAGACACGCTATATTACAAAATCCCTAAAAAACTATTTTTTGAGCTATTCTCGCAGCAGAGTAGTGTTCATCACTTTTTTGTTGATGCTGGCCTGGAGTCTAGTATCAAGGTGCAAAATATTGTTAAGCAAAATAGCTTACTGGACAACTCAGTACTATCCATGTCCAGAGCAAATGATGCTTATACAATTGACCCTAGTACCAGTATCCGTGATGTGGCCCAATTAATGAGTAGTAAAAATGTTACCTCGGTCGTGGTGACAGAAGGCACTACATTACGTGGTATTGTGACTGATCGTGCTTTTTGTACAAAAGTAGCAGCTACTGGGCTGGACGTTTCATCTCCGGTGAGTGATATTATGACAACTAACCCAATCTCAATTGCGCATTATAAAAGTGGTGTTGAGGCGATGTTGTTAATGGCTAATTCACACATTAGACACCTTCCCATCCTTAAAAATAATCAAGTAGTTGGCGTGGTTACTGCAGCAGATCTGTTGAGAAAGCAAAGCCATAATGTGGTATTTTTGATTAACGAAGTACTGGTATCAGAAACAGTTGGGGAGCTTAAAAAAATATCCCAGCAAGTGCCACTATTACTGCAGCATAGTTTTGAGTCTAATATGGATGAGCATGATATTACTTATTCAATAAGTTCGGTTGGCCGTTCCATCAATCAGCAGTTATTAAAACAGGCGGAAGCCCTCTTAGGAGAGCCGCCCATCGCTTATGCCTGGGTAGTTGCAGGCTCTCTTGCTAGATCTGAGCAAATTGCACATACTGACCAGGATAATTTGCTAATCTTGTCGGATGACTATGATGAAAAGCTACATGGAGAGTATTTTTCTAAACTTAGTGCCTATGTGAGCGATGGTCTAGATGAGTGTGGCTATGTATACTGCCCCGGGGATGTGATGGCAACCAATCCAAAATGGCGACAGCCGGTTTCTGTTTGGCGCTCTTATTATAATAGTTGGATATCAAGTCCTGATCCGAAAGCGTTAATGTATGCCAGTATATTCTTTGATTTGAAATGTATTTATGGTAGCCCTGAACTTTTAGACGACATGTTGTCAGGTGTTTTAAACAACACGCAAAAAAATACTATTTTTCAATCGCACATGGCACATAACGCCGAACACTACACACCTCCTTTAGGATTTTTTAGAAATTTCATTGTAGATCGTCATGGCGCAGATGCAAAAACACTAGATCTAAAGAGAAAAGGGGTTGTTCCAATTGTCGATTTCTCTCGGGTTTATGCGTTGTCACACGGTGTTAGGGCGATAAATACGCAAGATAGATTAAGAGAATTGATGGATATTCATGCCTTGAGTCAATCAGGTGTTAGTGATTTAATTGAAGCCTATAAGTTTATTAATCTGGTTAGGATTGAGCATCAATCTAGACAGATAAAAAATGGACAATCCATTGATAATTTTGTACCAACTAAAGAAATTTCCTCTTTGGATCAAAAACATTTAAAAGATGCATTTGGTATTGTTTCCAATATGCAATCGGCCATGAGTTCTCAGTATCAAACATCCATATTATGAAAAAATTGGCCTATTACTTATTCCCTAAGTATTACCAAAAAACGTTGTTATTAAGGTCTAACTTATCCCCCGCACTGAGAAATTATCTACTTAAGCCTTTGATTAATAAAAAAATGCTAATCAAGGATATTGAGTTTTTAGTGCTTGATTTTGAAACAACCGGGCTCAATCCTGCCAAAGAAAAAATTATTAGCATGGGTTACACTGTGATCAAAGATATGCACTTATTGGCAGCTTCTAGTCAGCATTTATTGATTAATCCTGAACAGTCACTCACAGAAGAAAATGTGAGTATTCATCAGTTAACAGATGATGATCTTAGTCAGGGAATAGGTCTGAATGATGCCATGGATAAGCTTTTTAGTGAAATGAATAATCGAGTAGTGATTGCGCATTTTGACAATATTGAAAAAAGATTTATTAATTGTGCTTGTCAAAAATTGTACAAAATTAATTGCTTACCCATGAGAATGTTAGACACTTTAAAAATTGAAAATAGAAAGATGATGAATACTAAAGGTTATATTCAACCTGAAAGTCTGCGTTTATTTTCTTTAAGAGAGAAATATAATTTACCAAGATATAAGGCTCATAATGCAATGCAAGATGCCATTTCAACCGCGGAGTTATTTTTAGCCCAAGTCAGTCATATGGGTGATGCTAATACGATAGAATTGAAAGACCTAATTTAAGAAAATAGCTTTCTAGAAAATTTGTTTTTAGGTATTATTAATTTATATTTCTTGAACTAGCTATTAATTATGTATCCAATTCTCCAGTCAAACAAAACCCCTTTATGTGATGAAAAAAAATATGAGTTGATGTACAACGACTCAATTAACAATGCAGATGAATTTTGGGCTACCCAGGCAAAAGAATTCTTAGATTGGGATAAAGACTGGAACGAGGTCTCTAATGTGGATTACACCCAAGGAAAAATTGAGTGGTTCAAGGGTGGCGAATTAAATGTTGCTTATAACTGTATCGACAGACACTTACCGCAAAGAGCTAAGCAAACTGCTATTATTTGGGAAGGCGACGATCCTGATGTGAGTCAGAAGGTTACTTATCAACAACTACACGATGAAGTGGCAAAGCTTGCTAATGGTTTAAAGAATTTAGGTGTTAAAAAAGGCGATCGAGTTTGTATTTATATGCCGATGATCCTTGAGTCTGCTTACGCTATGTTAGCATGTGCCCGTATTGGCGCTATTCACTCAGTAGTATTTGGCGGGTTTTCACCAGAGGCCCTTAAAGATCGAATTTTAGATTCTGAATGTAATGTTGTTATTACTGCTGATGAAGGTATGCGTGGTGGACGATCAACAGCACTTAAGTCAAATGTTGATCTTGCAGTCGAAGGTTGTGATTGTGTTAGTAAAGTAGTAGTGGTGCAAAATACTAAAGGCTCAGTTGAATGGGGTGATAAAGATATTTGGTACCATGATTTAGTAGCTGATGTTCCAAGCGAGTGCCCATGTGAGTCGTTCGATGCTGAAACACCATTATTTATTCTTTATACATCAGGGTCTACTGGAAAACCAAAAGGCGTATTGCACACTTCAGGCGGCTATTTACTTTATGCGGCAATGACACATAAATATGCATTTGATTATCAAGAAGGCGATATTTACTGGTGTACGGCTGACGTAGGTTGGGTAACAGGACACTCTTACATTGTTTATGGTCCTCTGGCAAATGGCGGAACTACTCTTATGTTTGAAGGTATCCCTTCTTATCCAGATGCTTCACGTTTCTGGCAAGTGATTGATAAGCATCAGGTTAATACATTCTATACGGCACCTACTGCTATTCGCGCCCTTATGGGTGCAGGTGACGAATTTGTTGAAAAAACTGACCGTTCTAGCTTAAGAATATTGGGCACAGTTGGAGAGCCGATTAACCCGGAAGCTTGGGAGTGGTATTACCATAAAATTGGTCAAGCTAAATGTCCGGTAGTTGACACTTGGTGGCAAACTGAAACAGGTGGCCATATGATTTTACCATTGCCTTATGCAACTGCATTAAAGCCTGGATCGGCAAGTAAGCCTTTCTTTGGTGTTGAGCCGCAAGTGGTTAATGAAAAGGGTGACATTTTAGAAGGTGAAGCGGAAGGTATCTTGGTACTAGCTAGATCTTGGCCAGGGCAAATGCGCACACTTTACAATAATCATGAGCGCTTCATGGAGGCTTACTTCTCAACTTTCCCGGGTAAATATTTTGCTGGTGACGGTGTTAAGCGCGATAGTGATGGCTATTATTGGATTACTGGACGCGTTGATGATGTTTTAAATATCTCAGGTCACCGTCTAGGTACAGCTGAGATTGAATCAGCACTGGTCTTACATGAGAGTGTTTCAGAGGCTGCTGTGGTGGGTTATCCACACGACATCAAAGGGCAGGGTGTTTACGCTTATGTTTCTATTATGAGTGGTGTTGAGCCAACAGATGCATTAAAAACAGAGCTGGTTAAACTGGTGCGTAGTGAAATTGGCCCAATTGCATTGGTAGACAAAATTCAGTTTGCACCAGGATTGCCAAAAACACGTAGTGGCAAGATTATGCGTCGAATCTTAAGAAAGATTGCCGAGAATGATTTTGATAATCTGGGTGACACCTCCACCCTGGCGGAGCCAGAGGTGGTTGAAGATTTGATTAATAATCGAACCGTTTAATAATCAAATTAACGGGCTTGGAGTTTCTTCAAGCCTTTTTTAATTTTGTCCTTTAAGCTAACTTCACATTGGTTGTGGTAGTTGTTTTGCATGCTTTCATCTAAAGAAATCACTTTACCAAATACCTGATTTTCAAGCTCAATAGTGTTTTTAATGTTGGCACAATAGTTGCCAATTTCTTCCGTTGTGTAAGAGATTAAGGTTGCAACTCCAATGGCAGGTACAATTAATCCGGTTACTGCGATGCCGCTAGAAGTTTCTTTAAGTTCTTTGATTCTGGCAATGTTTTGCTCAACAGTGGCTTTATTCTGAGTTTCAAAAACTTGCTCAAGGTAGCTAATTTTTTCTGCAGAAATGTCGAGTTTTTTCTCAACTGATTGCAGAGATCCTTTTAGTGATTTGACTTGATTTCTTGCATCATCCATTTGTGACATTTCATCACCTAAAACGCTGGTTTTACTCGTTGCTAAAGAGAGTTTGTCTTGTGAAATCTTAAGTGCTGATTGCGCTTTGATAAGTTGATCATTCAATGCTTCAAGTGCTGAATTGTTAGAGGTGTCATTTGAACTTTCGATTGGCTGAAGAGCGCTTATTTTTTGGTTGTACTCTTGAGTGATACCCTCAACTTCCTGCTCTAAAGTATCTAGTTTTTCACTGTAAAAAAAATAGCCTGCAATTAATGCAAAAGCTAGAACAATAGCGCTAAATAGGGATTTGTTTTCCATGGTCAGTTCTCATTCGTTAAATGGTGTAATTAGGTAGGCATTATACACTATTTTGAGAACTATATAAGAATATTATTATATTTTAATATATTATTCTTTTAGCCATTTGGCAGCCTGTTTGGCATAGTAAGTCAGAATGGCATCACTGCCCGCACGTTTAAAAGAAAGCAAAGTTTCAAGTGTGACTTTTTTCTCATCAATCCAGCCATTTTGACTGGCCGCCTTAATTTGTGCATATTCACCACTCACATGATAAGCAAAAGTAGGCATGCCAAAGGTTTGCTTAATGCGATAAACAATGTCTAAATAAGGTAAGCCAGGTTTAATCATTACCATATCAGCACCTTCATCAATATCTAGTTCAACTTCACGCATGGCTTCGTCCGAATTGGCAGGATCCATCTGGTAAGTTTCTTTGCTAGAGGCGCCAAGATTGCTTGCAGAGCCAACTGCATCCCTAAACGGACCGTAGTAACTAGATGCATATTTGGCGGAGTAAGCTAAGATTTTGGTATGAATAAAGCCATTTTCTTCTAAGGCTTCACGAATTGCACCAATACGTCCATCCATCATATCTGAAGGCGCAACAATATCACTGCCTGCTTGCGCATGAGAAAGTGCCTGTTTAACTAAAACTGCAACGGTTTCATCATTTAGCACATATCCAGATTCATCAATTAGCCCATCTTGACCATGCGTGGTAAATGGGTCGAGCGCAACATCAGTAATCACTGCTAACTCAGAAAATTTATCCTTTAATGCGCGTACAGCACGCTGTGCGAGTGCATCTGGATTGTAAGCTTCTTGTGCATCTAAAGATTTTTTCTCATTAGGTACAACTGGAAATAAAGCCACGGCGCGAATGCCTAAATCAACCAATTCTTGAGCTTCTAGCAATAATTGATCAACACTTAAACGCTCGATATCAGGCATAGAATCAATGCTTTCGCGCTTGTTGTCGCCCTCAATTACAAAGAGTGGAAAGATTAAGTCATCGGTGCTTAGGGTGTTTTCACGCATTAATTCACGGGTATATGCGTGTTTTCTCATACGACGTGGTCTATGGGTTAAAATTGTCATCTTAATTTAAATTCTAATAATTTCATCGATTATACAACAATGAATCAATCAAACGAAACGTTAACCAGCATGTCAAGCGTCAAAGAGGCGTTTATCCAACCTTTTCCAAACTCTCATAAGATTTATGTTGAGGGTTCTCGCGCCGATATTCAGGTGCCAATGCGTGAAATCACACTCACAGATACCATTGGTGATCTAGCTGAGAAGAATGACCCCATTCACGTGTACGACACTTCGGGTGTTTATACCGATCCAACTGTGCAAATTGATTTGCGCAAAGGCTTGAGTAATATTCGCGAAGCCTGGATTGACGAAAGAGCGGACACTCAAACGCTGGACGGCATGAGCTCAACTTTTTCAAATGAGCGCCTGGATGACGCAGAATTAGACGCTTTGCGTTTTGAGTTTCTAAAGACGCCAAAGCGTGCCAAAGAAGGTAAAAATGTCACCCAAATGCATTATGCCAAGCAAGGTATTATCACCCCTGAAATGGAGTACATTGCCATTCGAGAAAACTGTAAATGGCAAGATTACAAAGATCAAATCGGCCAACAAAAAGGCGAAAGTTTTGGCGCCGATATCCCGGATGTTATTACTGCTGAATTTGTGCGTAGTGAGGTTGCTCGCGGGCGCGCGGTGATTCCGGCCAATATTAATCATCCTGAAACTGAGCCGATGATTATCGGACGCAACTTCATGGTGAAAATTAATGGTAATATTGGTAACTCAGCCTTAGGCTCAAGTATTGAAGAAGAAGTCGATAAAATGGTTTGGGGTATTCGCTGGGGTGCAGACACCATTATGGATCTTTCAACAGGCAAAAATATTCACGAAACTCGTGAGTGGATTATTCGTAATTCTCCAGTGCCAATTGGCACGGTGCCAATTTACCAAGCTTTAGAAAAGGTTAATGGTATTGCCGAAGATCTTAATTGGGAGGTGTTTAGAGATACGCTAATTGAGCAAGCTGAGCAGGGAGTGGATTATTTCACCATTCATGCCGGCGTACGCCTACAACACGTACCACTAACCATTGATCGTATTACTGGCATTGTTTCTCGTGGTGGCTCGATTATGGCCAAGTGGTGTTTGGCGCATCATACTGAAAGTTTTATTTATACGCATTTTGAAGAAATTTGTGAAATTATGAAAAAGTACGATATTACTTTTTCACTTGGCGATGGTTTGCGTCCAGGCTGTATTGCTGACGCTAATGACGCAGCGCAATTTGGCGAGTTGGAAACACTAGGCGAGCTAACTAAAATCGCTTGGAAGCATGATGTACAAACCTTCATCGAAGGCCCTGGACACGTGCCAATGCAGATGATTAAAGAAAATATGGATAAGCAATTAGACGAGTGTGGTGAAGCGCCGTTTTATACGCTAGGACCATTAACTACTGACATTGCTCCGGGTTATGATCATATTACTTCAGCCATTGGTGCGGCGCAAATCGGATGGTACGGTTGTGCCATGCTTTGCTATGTAACCCCTAAAGAGCACTTAGGCTTGCCAAATCAAGATGATGTTAAAGAAGGTATTGTTGCTTACAAAATTGCTGCTCATGCAGCCGATCTAGCCAAAGGTCATCCGGGTGCGCAGATTCGGGATAACGCTTTAAGTAAAGCGCGTTTTGAGTTTAGATGGGAAGATCAGTTTAACTTAGGTTTGGATCCAGATACAGCGCGTAAATATCATGACGAAACCATGCCAAAGCAAGCAGCGAAGACATCGCATTTTTGCTCTATGTGTGGCCCTAAGTTTTGCTCAATGAAAATTACCCAAGAAATCAAAACTATGGACGCGGCAGAAATCGCCAAGATTAATGCCATTCAAGTGGAGATGGATCAAAAATCAGCTGAGTTTTTAGAGAATGATTCTGAAATTTATATGAAAGAGGGTGCTTAAACATCCATTTTCATTTTTTGGGAAATTTCTAAAGCTTTAAAGGATTTTAGGCAGCATTGTTTGCTAGGGTTGAGGTTTTCGCAATTGCAGTAGTTGTGTTTGGTCTGAAACACCACGAAATCCTTTAAAAGGGCGCCTTTTCCGGCTTTAATTGCCTTTATATAGGCGTTTTCACTAATGTTAAAGCAATAACACAGGAGTTTTTCATTGGATTTTGAATTGCAACAGTCCATTTTGATTTTTTCCAATATTTCTTAAGTACAATAATCACTTTAATTATAAAGAATATTTAAGTATGTGGCTAGCAGCATTAATTAACACCATTATTGTCACCCTTAGTGTTTTGATTCATTATGAGTTTTTGTATCGTGCGACTAACTTAGTGCCAAGGGTTCAAATTAAACATCGGTTTAGAATTGTGGTGGTGGTGTTTATTGCGCTCATTGCACATGTAGTTGAAATATGGCTGTTTGCTTTGGCTTATTTTTTAATGAGTAAAGATAAGGTCTGGGGTGAGATACAAGGTAATTATGACGGCTCGTTTATGGACAGTGTTTATTTTTCATTTACAAATTTCACCACACTCGGTTTTGGCGATATTGAGCCCTTTGGCTCTATCCGATTTTTAGTAGGTATGGAGGCCTTGGTGGGCTTTGTGCTAATCACTTGGACCGCTTCTTTTTTGTATTATGAGATGCAGCGTTATTGGGATGCTAAATAATATCCATAGCGATTTTAGCAATTCTTTTAACCGCACCTTGTTGAGAGTCAAAATATTGTTTGGCATTAGCACCCAAAGACTCCAACTGCTCGGGGTTGTTTAATAATTGCATAATTTCTGTAAATAACTGCTTGGAATCCTGCACTTGGATGCCGGCTTTTTTATTTAATAAATTACTAGAAATTTCAGCAAAATTAAACACATTAGGGCCAAAAATAATCGGCTTGGATAAAGCGGCCGGCTCTAACATATTGTGCCCGCCCGTATCATTCAAGCTTCCTCCCATAAACACAATATCGCTCACTTCGAAATAGCTCATCATTTCACCCATTGAATCACCCAGTAGTACATCTGCCTGAGTGGCTGATCTAGCGCTTGATCGGCGCTCAATACTCAAACCAGCGCTAAGAGCTAATTTTTCTACTTGATTGAATCGTTCAGGATGTCTTGGTACAAAAACAACCAGTGCATTAATCTGCTCTTTAACAGCCAAATAGCTATTGATAATTTGCACCTCTTCCCCTGAATGGGTGCTGGCAAAAGTAATTACAACCCGCCCTTGGGTGATTTTTTTAATGGCTTTGGTGGTGAGTAGGTCTGATTTTGGATTTTGATCAAATTTGATATTACCCGCATTGACGACTTTGTCTTCTTGTGCGCCAAGTTGAATAAAACGATCAGCTGAGTTTTGATTTTGAGAGGCTATCAAGCTTAAATTATTAAGTGTTTGATGGATTAGTTTTGGGGCAAATTTTTGATATTTTTTTAACGATCGCTCTGAGAGTCTGGCATTAATTAAAATACTGGGAATGTTGTTTTGCTTTAAAGAATGGATTAAATTTGGCCAAATTTCAGTTTCCATAAGAATACACAAAGCAGGATTTAGGCGCTGAATATAGCGCTTAATAATTGGACTTAAGTCAAAAGGAAAATAGCAATGTAGAATTCGATCTCCATAGTGATGTGTAAGCGCACTAGAGCCGGTTGGTGTGGTGCTGGTTATTAATATTTTATGCTTTGGATGTTGCTTGATTAGAGTGTCGATCAGCGTGATAGAGGCTCTAAATTCACCCACTGAAACACAATGGATCCAAATGACAGGCAAGGAGTTTTTTTGAATAAACCCCAGTCTTTCGTGGATCCTTTTTCGATAGGCAGGTGCCTTGATAGATTTCACAAATAACCGAATAATTAAAATCGGTAATAATAAATATCCAACTAGGCTGTATAGGGTTCGATTCATTTGTCGGTGGTATAATAGCTTTATTGTATTTTAGCGGTTTTTTATGAAGTTTGTTGATTCTGCCAGTATTCGTATTGAAGCTGGAAAAGGAGGGGCGGGTTGCTTGGGCTTTCGTCGAGAAAAATATATTCCAGATGGCGGTCCAGATGGCGGTGATGGCGGTGATGGCGGGCACGTGTATTTCCGTGGCCAAGAGAGTCTTAACACCCTAAGTGAATTCCGCTTTAATCGTCTTTTTAGAGCAAAAAATGGTCAGCCTGGATCGGGCCAAAATAAGCGTGGAAAATCAGCCGATCATTTAACCGTGGAGATTCCACTCGGCACTAAAATCTACGATTTAGAAACCGACGAGCTAATTGGTGAAATGATTGAGCACGAGCAAGTTATTTTGGTGGCCAAGGGTGGTTTTCATGGGCTAGGCAATACGCGTTTTAAATCTAGTATTAATCGTGCACCGCGTAAGACCACACCCGGCTCGCTAGGCGAGGCGCGTGAAATTGGCCTAGAGATGAATGTGATGGCTGATATCGGTCTGCTTGGTATGCCCAACGCAGGTAAATCAAGTCTAATTCGTCAGATTTCCAGCGCTCGTCCTAAAGTAGCGGATTACCCATTTACTACCTTGCATCCTTCATTAGGCGTGGTGTCTTATTACGATGAGCATATTGTCATGGCTGATATTCCAGGCTTGATCGAAGATGCCAGTGAAGGTGTGGGTTTGGGTTTTGAATTTTTAAAACATCTATCTCGCTCTAAAGCTTTGTTGCACGTTTTGGATATTTTGCCAGCAGACGGATCAGATCCTGCTAAAAACTTTTTAACCATTGAAAAAGAGTTAAGAAAATATGATCCAGAATTAGCCGATAAGCCGAGAATGTTAGCTATTAATAAAATGGATTTAATGCCTGAAGATGATCGCACTGAAATTGTTAGTCGCTTGTTAAAAGAAATCAACTATCAGGGAGAATTTTATAATATTTCAGCACTTAACGGCCTAGGCTGTAAAGATTTGGTTGAAGGTTTGTTTAAGTTGGTTAAAAATAATAACAATGAGTAAACAAAGATGGGTGGTTAAAATCGGATCAGCACTACTGACCAATGATGGTCAGGGTTTGGATAAGCGTGCAATTAGCGCTTGGGTTGAGCAAATTGTGCACCTAAAAAGTCAAGGGATTGAAGTTATCTTGGTTTCGAGTGGTGCGATTGCAGAGGGTATTAAGCGTCTAGGCTGGGAGGCTCGTCCTGAGAATATTCACCAACTTCAGGCGGCTGCTGCTGTTGGGCAAATGGGCTTGGTGCAAGCTTATGAATCCTTATTTGCTAAGCATGCTATTCATACTGCGCAAATACTCCTAACCCACGACAACCTAGCCAATAAGCAGCAAAGTGATAACATCTCAGCTACATTGAATGCGCTGCTTGAGTTAAGCACGGTGCCGATCATTAACGAAAACGATACAGTGGCTACCGAAGAGATTAAATTTGGCGATAACGATACTTTGGCGGCATTGGTGGCAAATTTAGTTGGCGCTACTCAGCTGGTTATTTTGACAGATCAAGGCGGTGTTTATGATGCTGATCCTAGAAAAAATGCAAAGGCTGAGCTGATTGAGAAAATTCAAGTTGATGATGAAAAATTATCAAGAGTTGCGGGCAGAACAGGTGGCTCATTAGGTTCAGGTGGCATGTATACCAAAGTGCTCGCTGCCAAAACAGCTTCCCGCTCAAAAACCAATACTGTAATTGCCTCGGGCAGACAGGATAATGTTTTAATTAAATTAGGCGCTGGTGAGCGTGTTGGGACGTTAGTCCATTGCTAGCTTATATCGGACTTGGGTCAAACCTTGATCACCCAAAACAGCAGATTAAAACTGCGGTGATGGCACTGCACAGTGCTAAAGATGTGGAGGTGGTTAACCTTTCAAGTTTGTATCAATCGCCACCCGTAGACAATTCAGATCAGCCTGATTATATAAATGCAATCGCCCAGGTGAGTACACACTTAACCCCATTAGAATTGCTCCATGTTTGCCAAGCTATAGAAACTGATCAGCATCGTGAGCGTGCTCAAAAATGGGGTGCTAGAACCATTGATTTGGATATTATTATCTATGGCGTTCAAGTGGTTGCCTCCAAGCAATTAGTCATTCCTCATCCTGAAATGATGAATCGAGCTTTTGTACTGATTCCTTTGGCTGAGCTTGAGCAGGATTTAAAAGTGCCGGTACTTGGCCCTATTCAAGAGCTTATTGAGAAGTTGGGTGAGTATCAATTAACAAGATTATGAAATTATCAGCATTACAATCCTTTAAGAAAAATGGTGAAAAGATCACCTGCCTAACAGCGTATGACGCCTCATTTGCTAAGTTGTTTGATGCGTGTGGTGTGGATATGATTCTGGTGGGTGACTCCCTGGGTAACGTAATCCAAGGTGGGGAAAATACCTTGGGCGTTAGCATGGAAGATATGATTTACCATACGCAAGCCGTTGCAAAATCTATGCAAAATGCGCTATTGATTGCTGATATGCCTTACCAAAGCTATACCCATGCTCAGCAAACCTTAGAAAATGCCAAACGCTTAATGAGTGTTGGTGCGCAAATGGTTAAATTTGAAGGAGGTGCTGAGCATGAGGCTTCTTTTAAAATCTTGCAAGAGAGCGCTATTCCAGTCTGTGGCCACTTGGGTTTGCAGCCACAATCTGTTGTTGAGATGGGCGGCTATAAAGTGCAAGGCAAGGACGATGCTGGTGCCAATAAAATATTAGAAGATGCCTTGCTACTAGAATCTTGGGGTGTGAAAGTGTTAGTTCTTGAGTGCGTTCCTGAAACACTAGCCACTAAAATTTCAGCCAAATTAAGCATACCAACTATTGGCATTGGTGCCGGTGTTAATTGCGATGGACAGGTTTTGGTAAGTTACGATATGCTTGGCATTAATACCGGCCACTTGCCAAAATTTGTTAAAAACTTTTTGACTGGCCATGATTCAATACAGTCTGGTGTTAAAAGCTATATTAACGCAGTTAAAAATCAAACTTTTCCTAACGATAAACACAGTTACTAATGCAAGTTTGTGTAAATAATCAGCAACTAGCTGAAGCGGTCTCAATGTGGAGAGCGCAAGGTAAAACCATTGCCTTTGTACCAACAATGGGTGGGCTTCACGCTGGACATTTGTCTTTGACTCATCAGGCCAAAAAAAATGCCGATAAAGTCGTGGTGAGTATTTTCGTTAATCCTACACAATTTGGTGAAAATGAAGATTTTGATAACTATCCAAACACCTTGGAGCAGGATCTAATTCAGCTAAAGGCTTGCCAGGTTGATGCTGTTTTTACACCTGATAAAGGGCAAGTTTATCCAGACGGATTTGAGAGTCACTTAAAGGCCGGCAGTTTGTCTCAAGGGTTGTGTAGCGATTCTCGCCCTGGGCATTTTGATGGCGTGGTTCAAGTGGTACATCGATTGTTTGAAATTATCAAGCCTGATGTGGCTATTTTTGGCCAAAAGGATTATCAGCAGTTGTTGGTTATTAGGCAAATGGTGAGAGAAATGAGCCTGCCTATTGAGATTCTATCAGGTGATATTGTGCGAGAAGATAGTGGACTCGCCATGAGTACTAGAAACCAGTATTTATCTACAGAAGAGCAAGAGATCGCCACAAAAATATACCAAGTATTAACACAGCTAAAGCAAGTGGTTTTATCAAGTGAAGCATTAGCACCCGCTATCGCGCATTCAAAGGCAGTCTTAAGTCAGGATTTTAAAATAGAGTATCTATCTGTATTAGATGCTAATACCCTTAAATCTATTACTGACAATACTGCTCAAATTGCGATATTATGTGCGGTGTTTTTAGGGTCAACTCGTTTGATTGATAATATTGTTTTTGATAAAGGATAGCCATGTTTAGTATTACGGATGAAGCACAAGATTATGTTGCAGATTTATTTGCACAGCAAGATGATCAAGAATTAGGTCTTAAGGTTGATGTAACGCGTGCAGGTACACCAGCTGCAACTGTTTCGTTTAATTTTTGTCATCCCAAAGATTTGACCCCTAGCTATGAAAAATTTGAATACAAAGGTTTTTTTGCCTATATTGATAAAGCTAATTTTCCTTTTTTGGAAGAGTCAGAAGTTGCTCTAAAAGACGAAGGTGCCGGTAAAAAACTTACCATTACTGCACCTAATGCTAAAGGCGAAGAGCCAAAGGCGGATGCGCCATTAGAGGAAAGAATCAAATACGTTTTGGCTGCTGAAATTAGCCCGGGGCTTGCATCACATGGTGGCTTTGTTGACTTGGTTGAAATTACCGAAGATAAAGATGTTATTCTTAATTTTGGTGGCGGTTGTCAGGGCTGCTCTTCAGTTAAGGCAACTTTAGAGCAGGGCGTTGAAGCGCAGCTTAGAGGGCGTTTTCCAGAAATAAAATCAGTACGCGATGTTACTGATCACTCTCAAACAGATAACGCCTATATGTAAAAAATAGGCAAGGCGCTAGCCTTGAATTTATATGGTGTAAACTAGTCGGTATGATTATAAAAATAGATGCAACTGAACAAGAGCGAAAGGCTGCCAAGGCTGCGCACGAACTATTCACCATTAATACTATTCTTATTCACATCATTGGCACACTTGGGCTGATAAAGCTGCTTAACACCAGTATGAACATTGCCATTGGACTAACAATTGTTGTTTCTACAGGTGTTATTATTTATACCTATTTACGCACCAAAAAAGCCAAAAAAAATGATGCATATTTGGTTTATTTGCATTGGCAAATGTCGCTTAATCGTTACAAAATTTTAGTCTCTGCTTATGTGTTTTATATACTCATTACCTCATTAGGATTATTGATTGGTGACAGTGGCGCTAATAGTATGGACGGCACCAGCATTACTGGCTCAATTTTGACACTACTAGGTACCGTGCCCTTGTTCTTCTCGGTGTTAATTTCTGCGGTACTTGGATCAGGTTCTATGTTTAATGCGGGTCGCGGGGAAGTGGAGCAAAAATTTGCTCAAAAATACCCTCAATGAATGAATTCGAACTAATTGAAAAATATTTCAATTGGACTGGTTCAAACCCAGATGTCATTGGTGTTGGTGATGATTGTGCACTAATTACAATAGATAGTAACTCTCAGTTAGCCACCAGTGTCGATACCCTGATTGAAGGGGTGCATTTTCCTAAAAATACCTCGGCTGCTGATATTGCACATAAAGCGCTGGCAGTTAACCTAAGCGATTTGGCTGCCATGGGGGCAACACCCGAGTACTTTACACTGGCCCTAACCCTGCCTGAATTTGACGAAAGCTGGCTAAAGGAATTTTCCAATGCGCTTAAAACCTTGGCCAATCAATATAATATCACCTTGGTGGGTGGCGATACAACCAAAGGTCAGCTAAGTATTAGTATTAATGTAACTGGGGTTGTTAAAAAAAATAAAGCCTTATTGAGATCATCAGCTCAAGTTGGAGATGTTATTTTTGTTTCCAATACAATTGGAGATGCAGCTCTTGCTTTGTGGAAAATTCAGCAAAATATCAAACCTAGTGAACAGCTTTTAAGCCAGTTTAATAGGCCTGATCCACAGGTGCAATTGGGCTGTGCGTTAGTTGGAATTGCTAATGCTTGTATTGATATTTCTGATGGCTTAGAGCAAGATCTTACTCACATTCTTAAACGCTCAAATGTAGGTGCACGAATTAATTTATCTGATATTCCACTTGGCATTGAGATGCAAACTCATATTGAAAAAAGCCAAGACTGGTGCTTGGCATTGGCCGGTGGCGATGACTACGAGTTGTGCTTTAGTGTTGCACCAGAAAATTTAAGCAAACTAAAAAAGATCGAGGAAGATTTGGATATTAAATTGAGTGCTATCGGCTTAATCACTCAAGATGAGGGTATTGAAAGGATGGGTGGCTTTGATAAAAAGTGCTTGTCTTATCAGCACTTTTAGTGGGTGACCCGTCTGGATGACTGAGTAATTTTAAAAGCTAATGCGGAAAAAAAGATAAAAGAAGCAGAAAATTAAAACTCACTTTTTAAGCAACCAAAATTTTCAAGTATTTTTTCTTTTTCCCAGGCAGATTTTGGAATTGGTAAAAGGAGTTTAGTTAATCTAAATGACTGAGTAATTTTAAAATCTAACGCAGAAAAAAGATAAAAGAAGCAGAAAATTAGACTTCTTTCTTCTCAGCAATAGTTTTGCAATCAATACACTCATCCGCAGTAGGGCGAGCCTCTAGGCGAACAAAGGCAATTTCAGCGCCACAAGTCTTGCAATAGCCATAATCACCCATTTCAATAATGTGCAATGTTTTGTCAATTTTGCCAATTAATTTACGCTCACGGTCACGTGTTCTGAGTTCTAATGCAAACTCTTCTTCTAAAGTGGCGCGATCATTAATATCAGCCACTGGCGTTGAGTCTTCTTGAATGTGGCTGATAGTTGACTCAGCATCACTTACTAATTGATCTCTCCAAGTGTTGAGTTTGTTTTTAAAATGATCAAGTTGAGCATCGCTCATAAACTCTTCATCTTTTTTGGGTGTGTAGTGAGGAATATCTTGGTAGTCTGTCTGTGACATGATGTAAGATTAATTTAAAAAAAATATGTTTATACCTAAAGTAACTTAAAATAGCAATTTATTTTTGAACATATTTTATTATAAAACTATTATGACACTAGAAGCACTAATTTTCGATGTCGACGGAACCCTTGCAAACACTGAAAGAGATGGACATTTGGTTGCCTTTAATTTGGCTTTTAAAGAATTGGGTCTAGATTGGCAGTGGTCGAACGAACTTTACCACGAATTACTAAATGTCACCGGTGGCCAATTACGCATTAAATATTATTTAAAGAAATATAACACCGAATTCCAGCATGACGATTTGGATAATTTTGTTGCCTCAATTCACAAACTTAAAACCAGCATATACGTACGCTTGATGGACGAGGGCGCAGTGCCTTTGCGCCCAGGTGTTGAGCGCTTGTTTAATGAAGCAAGAGCAGCGGGTTTGCGCCTGGCCATTGCCACCACCACCACGCCTGCGAATGTTGACGCATTAATTGCCAACACATTGGGTAAAGAGGCTTTGGATTGGTTCGAGGTGATTGGTGCAGGCGATGTGGTGCCAAATCTTAAGCCGGCTGGAGATATCTATACTTACGTACTGGAGCAGATGAATATTGATGCAAATAAGTGCTTAGCTTTTGAGGATTCTCATAACGGTATTATTTCTGCGACTGAGGCCGGGCTAAAAACTTTGATCACTGTGAACGAATACACCAACACTCATGAGTTTGAAGGCGCATGCGCTGTTTTGAACAACTTGGGCGAAGCAGAGCAGCCTTTTGAAATGATCAAGGGTGATGCCACCACCTCAACATTTGTTGATGTTGGCTATTTACGAGCGCTACATGCACAGCATTGTTAAACTAGCAGATGCGACGCGTGTCTATGATGTGGCAACAATTACGCCATTGGCTCGTGCACATCAGCTTTCTGAGCGCCTAAATAACAACGTCTATTTAAAACGTGAAGATGAGTTAAGTATTCATGCTTTTAAGTTAAGAGGTGCCTATCAAAAAATCTCCTCTTTAACGGCCGAAGAAGCGTCCAAGGGAGTGGTAGCATCAAGTGCGGGTAATCATGCGCAAGGGGTGGCTTTATCTGCCAAGAAACTCGGCATTGACTCTATCATTGTCATGCCATTATCAACGCCTAAAATTAAAGTAAATGCAGTGGAGCAGTTGGGCGGCAAGGTAGTTTTGCATGGTGATGTGTATGACGATGCTTATCAATATGCCAAGCAACTTGAAAAACAGCAGGACTTAGTCTTTATCCATCCTTATGATGACATCGAAGTGATGGCAGGCCAGGCAACAATTGCCAAAGAGCTGCTTAATCAACTAGAAAATATCGACAAAGTGTTTATCCCTGTAGGCGGCGGCGGGTTGATTGCTGGCATGGCCACCTACCTTAAGCATTATGCACCGAGGATTCGAGTGATTGGTGTTGAGCCTCAAGATTCGCCAACGCTATATGAAGCATTAAAACAAAACAAACGAGTTATTCTGCCAGAAGTGGGTCGTTTTGCTGATGGGGTTGCGGTTAAGCAGATTGGTGAAAAAACTTTCGAAATTGCCAAACAAGTGGTTGATGAAGTCATCCTAGTGAGTAATGATGAGATCTGCGCGGCCATTAAAGATATTTATGAAGATGTCCGCTCCATATCAGAACCTGCTGGAGCGCTCGCAACAGCAGGCATCAAGAAGTATGTTGAAACTCACAACTTAACAGGTGAACGCTTAGTTTCTGTAGTCTCAGGCGCCAATGTTAATTTTGATCGTCTGCGCTATATTTCAGAGCGCGCTGATATTGGTGAACACAATGAAGCCATTATCGCTGTGACGATTGATGAAAAGCCTGGTAGTTTTTTGAAGTTTTGCCAAATGCTAGAAGATCATTCGATTACCGAGTTTAATTATCGTTATGGCTCGGATACCCAGGCGCGAATCTTTGTTGGTGTTTCGCTCAATGAAGGTCTGAGTGAAAAACAAGCACTATTAGGGCGTTTGTCTGACTCGTTTGATGTCTTAGATATGAGTGATAACTCCATTGCCAAAACTCATATTCGTTATATGGTTGGTGGACGTAGTAATTGCGAGCACGAAGTACTCTATCGATTTGAATTTCCAGAGCGCCCCGGCGCTTTGTTAAATTTCTTGAAAAAAATTGGCAGTCATTGGAACATAACCCTATTTCATTATCGTAATCATGGTGCTGATTTTGGACGTGTATTAATTGGCTTGCAAGCCCAAGATGTTACTAAGCTAGAGCAAAGCTTTGATGAATTAGGCTATTTCTACCAAAACGAAACCGACAACAAGGCCTATCAATACTTCCTTTAGAGATGCAACACCTCAAGATATAGCAGAAATATTAGCGATTGAGAGGTGTGCATTTACAACACCCTGGAGTCAGCAAAAATTCCTTGATGCGTTTGAAAATCCAGCCATAACGACGCGAGTAATTCTACATAATAATCATATAGTGGGATATTTACTGGCATTAGAGTCAATCGATTTTGTTGATATTTTGAATATCGCCATTCACCCAAATCTCCAACGACAAAACTTGGGAAAAAGCCTGCTAGACGAGTTGTTGCAACGATTAGACAAGAATAAGGTGCACGCTATTTTGTTGGAGGTTAGGGTGTCTAATGTTTCAGCTATTCACTTTTATCAGCAATACGGCTTCGAATGGATTGATACGCGCGAAAAATACTACTCGAACCTTGAGGATGCTAAAATACTACATCTACTTATTTAACAAAACACTAGAGGGTGAACATGGGTTATCAACACATTCAAGTGCCAGAAAATGGCGAAAAAATTACTTTTGACAATGGCGCTATTCAAGTTCCAAATCGTCCAATTATTACTTATATTGAAGGTGATGGTATTGGCTCTGATGTCTCTCCAGTGATGAAAAAAGTCATTGATAGTGTGGTTGAAAAAACCTACAACGGTGAAAAATCAATCCAATGGATGGATATTTATGCCGGTGAAAAGGCTAATGAAATTTACGGGGAATACTTGCCTCGAGAAACATTAGACGCTATTCAAGAATTTGGTGTATCTATTAAGGGTCCACTAACAACACCAGTTGGTGGCGGTATGCGTTCTTTGAACGTTGCCATTCGTCAAGATCTTGATTTGTTTATTTGTCAGCGTCCAGTGCAATACTTTACCGGCACGCCGACACCTGTTAAAGCGCCTGAAAAAGTTGATATGGTAATCTTTAGAGAAAACTCTGAAGATATCTATGCCGGTATTGAGTATCAATCAGGCACAAAAGAAGTAAAAAAACTAATCGACTTTTTGCAAGATGAAATGGGAGTGACTAAAATCCGTTTTCCAGAAACCTCAGGAATCGGAATTAAGCCCGTTTCTAAAGAGGGTACAGATCGCTTGGTTCGCGCAGCGATCCAATATGCAGTTGATAACGACAAAGACTCCGTCACACTTGTGCACAAGGGTAATATCATGAAATTCACCGAAGGTGGTTTTAGAGATTGGGGTTATCAGTTAGCTCGAGAAGAGTTTGGCGCTCAAGTTTTGGGCGATGGTCCATGGTGTGAATTTACCAACCCTAAAACGGGTACAGTTATTACCGTTAAAGATGTTATTGCTGACGCCTTCTTGCAACAAATCTTATTACGACCTGATGAGTACTCTGTGATTGCCACACTTAATCTAAATGGTGATTACGTATCTGATGCGCTTGCAGCTCAAGTGGGTGGTATTGGTATTGCACCAGGTGCAAACTTATCAGACACAACAGCCGTCTTTGAGGCAACTCATGGTACAGCACCTAAATATGCGGGCTTGAATAAAGTTAATCCTGGTTCTATTATCCTATCTGCAGAAATGATGTTAAGACACATGGGTTGGACTGAAGCAGCAGATAAAATTTTAGAGGCGATGTCAGTTGTCATTCAAAACAAGACAGTCACTTACGATCTTGAGCGACTTATGGATGGTGCGACTTTATTATCATGTTCAGAATTTGGCGACGCGCTGATTGATTCTATATCATAGTATTAACCTCTACTAATAGTGTTGCAAAGTAACTAGAGTGGCGTATTATGAGTTATAAGTAGACATTAATTTATTTGCTTTGTAATCAATATATTAAAATAACTCTTAGAGGAGAAATAATGAAAAATGTAACAAAAGTAGTAGCAGTCGCTACAATTATGGCAGCTGCTTCAGCTTCAGCTTTTTTTGGTAACAACGGCGGTAACAACGGTTGGGGCAACTCAAACGGCATGAGCAACTTTGGTCCTTTCGATGGTGGTTCAAACATGGGTCCTTTTAATGGTGGCAATAACTGGGGTCCGTTTACGGGTGGTCAGAACATGGGTCCTTTTAATGGTGGTTCAAACATGGGTCCGTTTAACGGCGCTCAAAACATGGGTCCATTCGCCAACAATAACAACATGAACAATGATTCTGATTGGGGTTTCCATTACAACAATAAGAACAAGACTGGCAACGTTTCTAACGCTACTACAGACGGTCAGTATGCTGGCGCTGCTTCTGCTAATGCTAAGGCACAAGCTGATGCATACGCTAAAGGTGCGGCTGATGGTTTTGCTAAAGGCCAAGCTGATGCATACTCTAAAGGTTATGCAGACGCTAAAGCAGCTTCTTCTGCAGACAGTAGAAGTCAATAGTCAAAACGCTTAGTATAAAAACCAGCTTTCGAGCTGGTTTTTTTATGTCTAAAATTTAGTCTATTATTAACAACCTATATATATGTATTAATTCTAGCCATCAAAAAACTTAGAATTAGTCAAATGCATAATTTGCCATATTTTATAAAGTAGCTGATTATTCTTGATAAATATCTACTTTTTTGAATAAAAACGCGTTTTTTATCGGTCAAAATCAAGTTATTTGCCTAGATTTAGCTGTATTTTGATCTAAATTCTCGATATTTTCATTTTTTTCAATATTTTTTATTACCAAAAAACGTTGCTACGAAAGGGTTTATTAATTAATTGAT
>NZ_CAXCCZ010000009.1:0-40297 GCF_963981275.1 uncultured Candidatus Thioglobus sp.
ACGGTAAAGATTCTAGCCATACCTTCAAAATTGAGCTGATGTGCATTGTGGATTCGAACAATAAAGGCATGTATGTTTCTCGAAATTTAAAAGGTGGGTTAATGTTGCCAAATTGTCGTTTGATGCATATAGCTAAAAAGGTGTTTGGTTGGTGGTATTTACGCCAGTATAAATAAGATTTCTGGCATTTTATTGCGTTATTTATTGTCGTTTTATCTGCAAATAGAGCCTCGAGAAAAGTGCTTTGTTAAATGCTATAATCTTCATTATAAAATTTAATCACAAGGTTTATTAATTATGTCTGATTGCTTATTTTGTCAAATCATTAAAGGTGATATTCCGTCGAATAAAATTTTTGAAGATGAGGATGTATATGCATTTCACGATATTGGCGCACAAGCGCCACACCATTTTTTGGTAATTCCCAAGCAGCACATTTCAACACTTAATGAAGCGAGTGATCCGGCATTAATTGGCAAATTGTCATTAACAGCAAGCAAAATTGCCAAGGATTTAGGCTTTGCTGATGAGGGTTATCGTGTGGTGATGAACTGCAATGAAGATGGCGGGCAAACGGTTTATCATATCCATCTTCATTGTTTGGGTGGTCGCTCATTATCTTGGCCACCAGGCTAGCGTTAGTCACATCTTCTTTTTATTCATCTTGTGCTGGTGATTTACAGCAACCCCCCCCTGAGAGGAATGCAAGGAGTGTTTTATTAAAGTGGTTGCTAATTTAGGCTTGCTTTATTCATAATGTAAAACCTTATTTTTTATGACAATATCTATCAAAATTATGATTGTCAAATAAGATAAAATTTATAGCTTGAATTTATTTTAATGTTGAAAATCTTATGAGCAACGAATTCCTAGACAGGCACATCGGCCCAAGTGCTAATGATATCGCTTCTATGCTAAATAGCATCAACTGTAAAACAGTCGATGAAGTAGTCTCTAAAACCGTGCCAGATTCTATTTTATTTGGCAATCGTATGCTAGTGGATGAAGGATTGACCGAGCGTGATAGTTTAGAATTGGCAACTAAGCTTGCCAGTGAAAATATCTTGGCAACGAATTTTATCGGCCAAGGTTATTACGGCACGTTAATGCCTAGCGTTATTCAGCGTAATATTTTAGAAAACCCTGGTTGGTACACGGCTTATACACCGTATCAAGCAGAGATTTCTCAAGGTCGCTTAGAAATGTTGCTTAACTTCCAGCAAATGATTATTGACCTAACGGGCATGGATATTTCTAATGCCTCATTACTCGATGAGCCAACAGCTGCTGCAGAAGCGATGATGATGGCCAAGCGCGCTAATCGTAAAAATAAATCTAATCGATTCTTGATTGATCAAAATACTAATCCACAAACTATCACCATTTTACAAACCCGTGCCAAGCCACTTGGTATTGAGCTGGTTGTTGAGAATATTCAAAACAATGACTTTTCTGATTGTTTTGCAGCACTCTTACAATCCCCAGGTACGAATGGCGAAGTGCGTGATTTGACGAACGACCTTGCCAAAGCAAAAGAAGCGGGTGTGCTAACTATTGTTGCCTGTGACCTATTAGCATTAACACTAATTAAAACACCAGCTGAAATGGGTGCTGATATTGCCGTGGGAAATTCCCAACGTTTTGGTGTTCCAATGGGATTTGGCGGACCGCACGCTGCATTTTTAGCAACACGTGATGAGTTTAAGCGCATGGTGCCAGGACGATTGATTGGTGTTTCACAAGATGTGGCCGGCAATCCGGCAATGCGTATGTCACTTCAGACTCGTGAACAACATATTCGACGTGACAAAGCAACCAGTAATATTTGTACGGCGCAAGTTTTGTTGGCCGTTCTAGCTGCGGCTTATGGTGTTTATCATGGCGCAAAAGGGCTTAAAAAAATTGCGACCAAGGTGCATATTAAGGCGAGTAGTTTGGCGACAAGTTTAAAATCTGCAGGCTTTGAGTTGGCGACTGAGCAGTTTTTTGATACCGTTACTATCGCTACCGATCAAGCTAAAGCTTTATTTGAAAAAGCTCAAGCGCAGAATATTAATCTTAGGTTGCTAGCTGATAATCAGCTAACTATCGCAGTTGATGAGACCACAACAGAAGCTGAATTATTAGCGCTATTGGCTATTTTTTCAGTGGATGGATTAAGCGACTCCGAGCCACTATTGTCAACAGATATGTTGCGTAAATCCACTTATTTAACACATCCTGTATTTAGCCAGTATCACTCGGAAACTGAAATGATGCGCTACCTAAAGCGCCTAGAGAATAAGGATATTGCGCTTAATCATTCGATGATTGCGCTTGGCTCTTGCACCATGAAGCTAAATGCGGCAACGCAAATGTACCCAATTAGCCTACCAGGTTTTTCAAAATTACACCCTTATGTGCCTGAAGATCAAACACTGGGCTACCAACAATTATTTAAAGATTTAGAGCATGCATTGTGTGAAGTGACGGGTTATGATGCGGTGTCATTACAGCCCAATGCCGGCTCTCAAGGGGAGTTTGCAGGTCTTTTAGCGATTCATTCGTATCACGAGTCTCGTGGAGACTTTGATCGTAATATTTGCCTAATCCCTTCTTCAGCGCATGGCACCAATCCTGCAAGTGCGGTGATGGCGGGTATGAAAGTAGTTATTGTTAAGTGTGATGAAGCGGGTAATATTGATGTTGAGGATTTAAAAGCTAAAGTTGAAAAGCACGCTGAGAAGCTCTCAGCCATTATGGTGACGTACCCGTCAACACACGGTGTATTTGAAGTTGAAATTAAACAAATTTGTGAAATTATTCATGCGGCTGGTGGCCAGGTTTATCTAGATGGTGCTAATCTTAATGCTATGGTGGGCATTACTCGTATGGGTGAGTTTGGTGCCGATGTGTCACACATCAATCTGCACAAAACCTTTGCCATTCCGCATGGTGGTGGTGGCCCGGGAATGGGTCCAATTGGTGTTAAGGCGCATTTGGCTGAGTTTTTACCCGGTGACCCATTAGAAAAAAATTCAAATGCAGTATCGGCAGCAATGTACGGCTCTGCCTCAATTTTGCCAATCTCTTGGAGTTACATTAAGCTACTTGGTAAATATGGCATGCAAAGATCTACCGAGATTGCGATTGTGAGTGCTAATTACGTTGCCAATGAATTGGCGCAGAGTTTTCCAATTTTGTATCGTGGTGATCAGGGTATGGTGGCTCATGAATGTATTATTGACATTCGACCTCTTAAGGCACAGAGCGGAATTTCTGAGGAAGATATTGCTAAGCGCTTGATGGATTATGGCTTCCACTCGCCGACCATGAGTTTTCCAGTCGCAGGCACGTTGATGATTGAGCCAACGGAGAGTGAATCAAAACATGAGATGGATCGATTTATTACGGCAATGACAAGTATTCACACTGAGATTCAAAAGGTTATTTCAGGTGAGTGGGATAAAGACAATAATCCACTTAAAAATGCGCCGCATACGGCATACGAAATGGCTGGAGAATGGAGCTATCCTTATTCAAGGCAAGAGGCACTATATCCTGTTGAGTCTTTAGTGGTGAATAAATATTTCCCACCGGTTAAACGTATTGATAATGTTTATGGTGATCGAAACCTTTTCTGTTCTTGTGTTACAACGCAAGACTTTGCATAATTTAACTTTTCTCATCTGAAAGTTGCATTAAAATAGCTCAAAACTTCAGGTTTTTATTAAATTAAAAAACCGTTATTTCCAGGGGGAAAATGAGCCAAATCGGCCTTGAGCAGCAAAGCGTTGCAGAGTTTTCAGAGCGCGCTTATCTTGATTATTCTATGTACGTCATTCTTGATCGTGCTTTGCCGTTTGTGGGCGATGGCCTCAAGCCGGTACAACGCCGTATTATTTATGCGATGAGTGAGTTGGGGCTTAAGTCTACTGCTAAGTTTAAAAAATCTGCACGTACCGTGGGTGATGTCTTGGGTAAGTTTCATCCACATGGTGATAGTGCTTGTTATGAGGCGATGGTGCTCATGGCACAGCCTTTTTCCTATCGTTATCCGTTTATTGATGGTCAGGGAAACTGGGGTGCACCTGATGATCCGAAATCTTTTGCTGCTATGCGTTATACCGAGTCCAAGTTGTCTCGTTATGCAGATTTACTGCTCTCAGAAATAAACCAAGGCACAGCAACTTGGACGGATAATTTTGATGGCTCATTACAAGAGCCTCAAAACCTACCTGCACAAGTGCCGAATTTATTGCTTAATGGTACCTCAGGTATTGCCGTAGGCATGGCAACGGACGTACCACCGCATAATTTGACAGAAGTTGTGAATGCTTGTATTCAACTTTTAGACAAGCCATCGAGTGATTTGGATGAGATTATGCAAATCATTCCAGCACCAGATTACCCAACTAATGCCAATATTGTCTCTAGCACAAAAGACTTGAGACAGATTTATGAAACGGGCCATGGCTCAGTGAAGATGCGTGCCACGTATCAAAAAGAAGATGGTGATATTGTCATTGAGACCTTACCATTTCAGACTTCCGGCTCCAAGGTGATTACCCAGATAGCAAGCCAAATGCGAGCTAAAAAGCTACCATTGGTGGATGATATTCGCGATGAATCTGATCATGAAAACCCAACTCGCATCGTTATTGTTCCACGCTCAAATCGGGTGGATGTGGACAGCTTGATGCTGCACTTATTTGCCACTACCGATCTTGAGAAGAATTATCGCGTCAATATGAATGTGATTGGTCTAGATGGTAAGCCACAAGTAAAGCCTTTAGTGCCAATGCTGAAAGAGTGGCTAACGTACAGAACCCAAATTGTTACTAAGCGACTTAATTATCGCTTAGATAAAATTTTGGCACGTTTGCATATCTTAGAGGGTTTGTTAATTGCTTTTTTGAATATCGATGAAGTGATCGCTATTATTCGAGAAAACGACAAGCCAAAGCCAATTTTGATGGCGCACTTTAAGCTTAGCGAGATTCAAGCTGAAGCTATTTTAGAGCTAAAGTTGCGCCACCTTGCCAAATTGGAAGAAGTTAAAATCCAATCAGAGCAAGAAGAGTTAAATGCTGAAAAAGAGAAATTAGAGTTGTTACTGTCTAGTGATACACGTTTAAAAACCTACATCAAAAAAGAGTTAAAAGCCATTATTGATGACTTTGGTGATGAGCGTCGGTCTTGTCTTAAAGCTGATGTGAGCATTGCTCAAGCATTTAATGAGGATGACTTGGTTGTGGCTGAAAATGTCACGGTGGTGCTTAGTGATAAAGGCTGGGTGCGTAGCGCCAAAGGTCATGATATTGACCCAACAGCACTTAATTATAAATCAGGTGACAACTACCTAACTAGTGTTCAAGGGCGTAGTAACAAAAATGCCATTTTTATTGACTCTACTGGCCGTTCGTATTCATTACTGGCTAATTCTCTGCCTAGTGCACGAGGCCAGGGCGAGCCACTAACGGGAAGACTTTCGCCGCCAACAGGATCAGAATTTGTTGATGTAGTGATGGGTGATGATGCTCAGCATATCTTGCTTGCTTCTGATGCTGGTTATGGGTTTATTGGTACGATTGGCGACCTGCTTTCCAAGAAGAAAGCGGGTAAGGCCTCACTAAGTTTGCCGGCTGGTGCTCAAGTAATGAAAGCTGTTAAGGTTGATGATTTAGAGAGTCAATATGTTGCTGTGGTGACTAATCGTGGACGACTTTTAGTATTCTTAGTATCTGAATTACCTGTCTTATCTAAAGGCAAGGGTAATAAATTGATTCAAATCCCGGCGAAAGATCTTAAGGCTAGAGAAGAGTTTGTTGTTGGCATTTGTGTTCTATTGGATACACAAAATCTTAGAGTTTATGCGGGTAAGCGCCATCTAACTATTAAGTTTCAAGATTTGACAAATTATGTCGGAGCAAGAGCTCGTCGAGGTAATTTATTGCCAAAAGGGTATCAAGGGGTAGACTCTATTGAGGCGGTCGAGTAATAATCACTCTTTGATTCAAGGTGTAATAGTGTCGCTATCAAAGGTATAATTAATCTTTTTGCCAATTTTTCCGAAATGTTCGTCCTAAAAATTGTTACTGATTTCGCCTCGGCTCACTCGCTGAGAAATTACCCAGGAGACTGTTCCCGTCTGCACGGCCATAATTGGCAGGTAGAAGTGCTTGTCGCCTCTAAAGTTCTTGATGACGTCGGTATGGCGATCGATTTTCGAGAAATTAAACAACAAACTAAAGTCGTCGTTAAAAGGCTGGATCATCAATATTTGAATGATGTTGCACCTTTTGATGAGCTTAATCCGACAGCTGAAAATATTGCCAAATATTTTTATGAAGAAGTTGGTCAACTCATTAATAATCAAGATGTTCGAGTCAAAGAAGTAACCATTTGGGAAACACTTCGAGCGTCTGTCACCTATTCGGAGGATTAATCATGAAATCTTGTGATTTGCCTGATACTCAAAATAACTTAGATACCCGTCAAATTATCATTGATAGGGTGGGTATTAAAGATATTTCACACCCTATTACTTACGTAGATCGTGACGGCAATAAGTCGCCAACTGTGGGTAACTTTACCATGACGGTAACTTTACCTGAAAATGTTAAAGGTACGCACATGTCGCGTTTTATTCAGATTTTAAACGAAGGTCCGTGTGAGTTTAATAGCAACAATTTTGGTCGAATTATTGAAAAAGTCCGTGACCGATTAGAGTCAGAAACTGCACATATTGTTCTAAATTTCCCATTTTTTAGAAAGAAAAAGGCACCTTCGTCAGGGGTTGAATCAATGATGGATTATCAGGTGACTTTATACGGCTCGCTTGAAAAAGGTGTTGTTGAAGTGATGATGAAAGTTGTGGTGCCAGTCACTAGTTTATGTCCTTGCTCTAAAAGTATTTCAAAATATGGTGCTCATAATCAGCGTTCTCATATTACCATTAAGGCTAAAGCGTCCGCTGGAAAGACTTTACACCTAGAGGATTTGATTGATCTTGCTGAGAAAAAAGCATCTTGTGAACTTTACGCAATCCTTAAGCGAGAAGACGAGAAGGTGGTGACTGAAAGAGCGTATGATAACCCTGCGTTTGTTGAGGATTTAGTGCGCGATATTGCTGTAGATTTAAATATTAACGACAATATTAATTACTATCGACTTGAGTCAGAAAATTTTGAATCAATTCATAATCACTCGGCCTACGCTTTGATCGAAAATCAGAAATAAAACCATGAAATATAATACTGACAATCTAAGAATTACTTCAAGCGCGCCAATTATGGCACCTAGCGAATTAATGGAGCAATATCCATTGAGTGAGCAAGGTTCTGTTGGTATTTTTCAGGCACGTGAAACCATTGCTAACATCTTGTCAGGCCAAGATAAGCGACTGATGGTCATTGTTGGTCCTTGTTCGATTCATGACTCAGAGGCTGCACGTGACTATGCAAAAAAATTAGTTGCATTGCGAGATGAACTGAAAGAAGATTTGTTTATTGTGATGCGCGTGTATTTTGAAAAACCACGCACGACAATCGGCTGGAAAGGCCTGATTAACGACCCAGATTTAAATGAAAGCTTTAATATTGATAAGGGCTTGAAGATTGCACGACATCTGCTTACTGACATTGCTGATATGGCTATGCCAGTTGCCGTGGAATATCTTGATTTGATTACCCCGCAATATATCTCTGATCTTATTTCTTGGGGTGCAATCGGTGCACGTACAACAGAAAGTCAATCACACCGTGAGTTGGCCTCTGCGTTATCTTGCCCTGTTGGTTTTAAAAATGGTACAACAGGATCACTGAGAATTGCGATTGATGCGATTAAATCTGCTTGTAGTCCTCACCACTTGCTCTCGGTTAACAAAGAGGGTGGCGTGAGTCATTACACATCTTCAGGCAATGAAAGTACTCACATCATTTTGCGTGGCGGATCTGATGGGGTGAATTACAAAGCTTCTCATGTTGATAATGCTTCTGAGCAATTATTGAGTGAAGGTCTAAATCATCGTGTTATGGTGGACTTTTCGCATGCCAATAGCGAGAAAAAATTCAAAAATCAATTAAAAGTCGGTGAAGATGTTGCTGGCCAAATTGCATCAGGCTCTGACAAAATTTTTGGCGTTATGATTGAGTCAAATATCAATGAAGGTAATCAAGCGATTGGCCCACTGGATTCTCTTGAATATGGCGTTAGTGTTACTGACAGTTGTATCAATTGGGAAGATACCGAAACCTTGCTTAAAATTCTGGCACAATCAGTGCAAACTAAAAACACTTAACTGATTGATTTAACAACAATTTAGGCTGTTAAATTTTTTATAATAAACTAACCTTATTTACGCTTTTTTATTGCGTAAATAAGGTCGTTTAGGGTACAATAAAAGCTCGTTTAATTAAGCAATTTTTTGTATGTCAGATGATACGATAAACACTGAAAATCTAGAGGCTTTCGAGCCAACTTTCCCAATCGTTACCATTGAAGATGAAATGCGCGATTCCTATTTGGAATACGCCATGAGTGTCATTGTTGGGCGTGCATTGCCAGATGTGCGAGATGGGCTAAAACCTGTTCATCGCCGCGTATTGTACGCAATGGATGTACTCGGCAACGACTACAACAAATCTTACAAAAAATCAGCCCGTATTGTGGGTGATGTAATTGGTAAATATCATCCTCATGGCGATACTGCCGTATACGATACCATTGTGCGCATGGCACAACCATTCTCAATGCGCAATATCTTAGTTGACGGTCAAGGTAACTTTGGTTCTGTTGACGGTGATTCAGCTGCAGCAATGCGTTATACCGAAATCCGTATGACTAAGTTATCTCACGAATTATTGCGAGATCTTGAAAAAGACACGGTTGATTTTATTGATAATTATGATGGTTCAGAGTCAGAACCGGGTGTTTTGCCAACTCGTGTACCAAATCTTTTGGTTAATGGTTCTTCAGGTATTGCTGTGGGCATGGCAACCAATATTCCACCTCATAATTTAGATGAAGTGATTGAAGCTTGCCTTAGAACTATTGATAATGAAGACGTTACTATTGACGAACTACTAGAAGTTATGCCAGGGCCAGATTTCCCGACAGCTGGAATCATTAACGGCGCTAGTGGTATTCGTCAAGCCTATGAAACTGGCAAGGGTAAGATTTATCTTCGATCTGTATCGCATGTAGAAGGTGAAGATAAGCAAAGTATTGTTGTCACTGAATTGCCGTACCAGGTTAATAAGGCTAAGTTGATTGGTAAGATTGCAGAACTCGTTAAAGATAAGCGTATTGATGGCATTACCGGCCTTAGAGATGAATCTGATAAAGATGGCATGCGTATGGTGGTTGAGCTTCGTCGAGGAGAAGTGCCTGAGGTAATGCTTAATAACCTATACAAGCTTACAGAAATGCAAACCGTATTTGGTATCAATATGGTGGCAATCGATAAGGGTATGCCTAAGCTAATGAAGCTTAAGGATATCCTTCAAGCGTTCATCTCACACCGAAGAGATGTGGTCACCCGTCGTTCTATTTTTGATCTTAATAAAGCCAGAAATCGTGCACACTTATTAGAAGGATTGTCCGTTGCACTGCACAATATTGACGATATTATCGCTCTGATTAAAGTGGCACAAAATCCAACAGAGGCTAAAGCTTCTTTGGTTGCCAAAACTTGGCAGGGTTCAGTCATTAAAGAGCTAATTGGTGATCGAGATATGGCGATGTTTAAGCCAGAAGACTTGCCAGCTGAGCTTGGCTTGCAGGCCAGTGGTGATTATCAACTTTCAGATAAGCAGGCACAAGCCATTCTAGATCTTAAACTTCACCGCCTAACAGGCCTAGAAAAAGACAAAATATTCGATGAATTTAATGAATTATTAGAGCGTATTAAATATTTGCTCGACATTTTGCAAAACCCAGATCGTCTTATGCAGGTAATTCGCAACGAATTGATTGAAATTCGGGATGAATTTGCAGATGCGCGTATGACTGAAATTATCGAACACAAAATTGACCTGACATTGGAAGATCTAATTGCCCAAGAGGATCGTGTCGTTACACTTTCTCATGGTGGCTATGTTAAAGCGCAATCACTAAGTGATTATCAAGCTCAGCGTCGTGGTGGCAAGGGTAAGGCGGCCACTAAGATGAAGGATGAGGATTTTGTCGATCAATTATTTGTAGCCAATTCTCATGATACTGTTTTGTGCTTCTCCTCAGCTGGAAAAGTACATTGGCTTAAGGTATATGAATTGCCAATGGCATCTCGCACCGCCAAAGGTAAGCCTATTATTAATTTACTGCCACTGGAAAAGGATGAAGTAATTAACGCCATCTTGCCAGTATCAGAATTTACCGATGATCAATTCGTGTTTATGGTGACCAGTAGTGGTACTTGTAAAAAGACTTCATTGACCAACTTCGCCCGCCCAAGAAAAGGCGGCATTATTGCTATTGAATTACGTGATGGAGATAAGCTGGTAGGTGTGGATATCACGTCAGGTGAAAATGACATTATGTTGTTCTCAGCAAACGGCAAGTCGATCAGATTTAAAGAATCAGATGTGCGTGCAGTTGGTCGAACTGCTATTGGTGTTCGCGGTATGAAGCTGGCTGATGATGAAATTGTCTCAGCAATTATTGCTGATAACGCCAGTCCAATTCTTACTGCCACTGAAAAGGGCTATGGTAAGCGTACCGAGCTTGAAGAATATCGCGTACAAGCTCGCGGTGGATCTGGCGTTATCTCCATTAAAACCTCGGAGCGTAATGGTAAAGTTGTAGGTGCCATTCAAGTAACAGATGAAGATGAAATGATGCTAATCTCTAATAAAGGCACTCTAGTTAGAGCTAGAGCAGCTGACGTGTCAATTATTGGCCGTAACACCCAAGGGGTTACGCTTATCAATATTGCCAAAGCTGAGAAGCTGGTGTCAGTGGCTAAAATTGCTGAAACTGAAAATGATGATTCAGAAGAGGAAGTTGCAGAAGAGTAAATTCCTGAGTATGTTGAACATTAAATGCCACTGAATTCAGTGGCATTTTTTTTGGATAAACTGATTTGCATCAATTTAAAATGAGATTTCAGTAGTATGATGTAATGAATGCCGTTTTTTAAAAAAACTAAAGGAGTTTAAGGATGACAATACAAACGCTACAAAGTTTTTTAGCTTGGAGTTTGGTTGTTCATTTTTCTGTATTGTTGTTATGGGTATGGATGATGAAATATGCAAACGAGTATGTTTATCGGATACATACTTACTGGATTCCAATTTCTAAAGATAGCTTTAATGTCATACATTATGGCGGTATTGGCTTGTACAAATTGCTAATCTTTATTTTTAATTTGACACCTTATATTGCACTAATGTTGATCGACTAGATGTTAATGTTCTCGAGTGGCGGAGAATGTGAGATTTGGATGGCGTTCCATAGTAAGCTGCAGGTTGACCATGGAAGGTGCCAAGTAAGTCAGCATGCCAGCTGAGTCGATCGCCACATTATTGCCCGCTTTAGCTTTTAACTGTTGAATATCTTTGTCATCACCTGTTACCCAACGCGCTGTTGCAACAGCAATTGCTTCAAATTGACAATCAACACCATACTCATATTTTAGTCGATGCGCCACCACATCAAATTGCAAAATACCAACGGCGCCCAAAATTTGAGAAGAATTGATAATTGGTCTGAAAACTTGAGTTGCGCCTTCTTCTGAGAGTTGATCTAGGCCTTTTTGTAGAGCTTTAGCTTTTAGAGGATCTTTGAGTTGAGCACGACGAAATAGCTCTGGTGCAAAATTAGGAATACCCTTAAATTCAAGCTTTTCACCTTGGGTAAAGGTGTCGCCAATGCTAATGCCACCATGATTGTGAATACCGATGACATCACCCGCATAAGCCACTTCAGCGCTTGAACGCTCACGCGACATAAAGGTAACCGCATTGGCAATCTTGATTTGTTTTCCAGTGGCTACTTGCAAAACTTTCATGCCTTTTTTGTATTCACCACTCACAATGCGCATAAAAGCTAAGCGGTCATGGTGTTTTGGATCCATGTTTGCCTGTATTTTAAATACGAAGCCTGTAAGTTTAGCTTCATCTGGCGTCACTTCACGAACATCAGATTCCCTATTTTTTGGGGTTGGTGCATATTCAATAAATCCATCAAGTAAATTTTGAATACCAAAATTTGAAATGGCTGAACCAAAGAAAACTGGCGTCTGTTTGCCGTTTAAAAACGCCTCTAAATCAAATGGCGTTGTGGTTTCAGTAATTAGCTCCACTTCATCACGCATCTCTTGAGCAATATCAGAGCCTAATATTTCGTCAATCTGTGGATTATCAACCCCGTCAATAATGATATTTTCACCAATTTCAGAGTTTTTGCCAGCTTCGTATAAATATACTTTATCTTCTAGTAAATGCACCACACCTTTGAATCGCTTACCCATTCCAATAGGCCAGGTAATTGGCGCACACTCAATATTAAGAACTGTTTCTACCTCATCCATCAAATCAATAGGCTCTTTACCTTCACGATCAAGCTTGTTGATAAAAGTCAAAATTGGAGTGTCACGTAAACGACATACTTCCATGAGTTTAATGGTGCGCATCTCTACACCTTTGGCAACGTCAATCACCATTAGAGCTGAATCAACCGCAGTTAGAGTGCGATATGTATCTTCAGAGAAGTCTTCATGACCTGGTGTATCAAGTAAGTTGATAACGTGATTGTCATATTCAAACTGCATAATGGAAGAGGTAATTGAAATACCTCTTTCTTTCTCCATTTCCATCCAGTCAGAGGTGGCGTGCGTACTGGCTTTTCTTGCCTTGACACTACCTGCTGTTTTAATCGCACCTGCGTATAAAAGTAGTTTTTCAGTGACGGTAGTTTTACCGGCATCGGGATGAGAGATAATCGCAAAAGTGCGACGCTTGGAAACTTCAGACATAATTAGTTTTTATGGGTAATGATTAGCTCGACACCAGCTTCGTCGAACATGACTTTTGAAAGTTGAACGCTCTCATTCCAGTTATCAAGTTCTTTTGATTTTTCAACAACAACTTTTTTGATGCCTACTTGAATAATGCCTTTGGCGCATTCTGAACAAATAGGTAGGCCGTAGACATACAAAGTTGCACCATCCAAAGAAGTGCCAGAATAAGTGGCGTTGTAAATGGCGTTCATTTCAGCATGGACTACCAGTTTGTATTTGGTGTCACGATTATTGTAACGCTCATCAGAATCATCAATGCCACGCGGAAAGCCGTTAAAGCCTTGAGACAATACTTCTTTTTTACTGCCAACAGTGACAGCGCCAACTTGAGTTGAAGGGTCTTTTGACCAAGTAGATACCTCGGCTGCCAATCCTAAGTAACGTTTATCCCATTTATCCAGTGCATTCATTTAACGTATTTTAATAGATGCAAGACTGACCAAGACTAAGATTAAGGTAACCATCCAAAAACGTACAATAATTTTTGGCTCAGAGATGCCTTTTTTCTCGAAATGATGATGAATGGGTGCCATTAAGAAAAAACGTTTTTTGGTGCGTTTGTAGTAAGCAACTTGAATGATAACTGAAAGGGTTTCTGCTACAAAAACACCACCCATAATAAATAACAGAATTTCTTGACGTAAGAGAATGGCGATCACCGCCAAAATGGCACCCAGCGCAAGAGAGCCAACATCACCCATGAAAATTTCAGCAGGGTAGGTGTTAAACCATAAAAAACCAAGACTTGCACCCACTAAAGCGCTACAAATGACGAACAACTCCCCCGTTCCAGGCATAAACGGCATATTGAGATAGTTGGCAAAGTTGTAATTGCCACTAATATAAGAGAATAAGGCTAAAGCACTAGAAATAAGAATAACGGGCATGATGGCCAACCCATCCAACCCATCTGTTAGATTAACCGCATTAGAGCTGCCAACAATGACGAAGTACGCTAACACCAAAAAGCCAACTATGCCTAGTGGAATGGCGATATCTTTGAAAAATGGGATGAGTAGTTGGGTTTGGATAGGATTGTCTATAGCGGTCACAATCCATATTCCGATAATAATAGCACCTAAAGATTGGCCTAATATTTTTTTACGCGAGCTTAGACCGTCCGAAGATTTGCGTTTGATTTTTAAATAATCATCAACAAATCCAACGGCACCAAAAATAACGGCTGTGGCAAGCACAATCCATAAATAATGATTAGACCAGTCCGCCCAAACTAATGAGCTAATAATAAAAGCAGACAAAATCATGACACCGCCCATGGTTGGAGTGCCTGATTTGGATAAATGAGATTGAGGGCCATCAGTGCGGATAACCTGGCCAATTTGATATAAATGCAATTTTTTAATAAAATAGTGTCCAAGTGCCAAGCTAATCAATAGCGAAGCGAGCATAGCTAACACAGCTCTAAGTGTTAGATAGTTAAGAACACCAAATCCGGAGTCGAATTGAGTTAATAGAGCGATTAATTCTAAGAACATATTGTATTACTCAATGTCGTTAATGGATAACAATTCTAATTTAAAAATTAAAATACTGTCTGATGATAAGTTGCCACGCTCACTATCACCATAGATTTGATAATAGGGTGCAATAAGCGTGCGCTTTTCTCCAACACGCATCTTTAATACTGAAGTGTCAATGATGCTGATGATAGTGCCAGATCCTGCGGCAAAAGGCAAAGGCTCTCCTGCTTGACGCATGTTGGTGCCATCATCTAAGTCGATTGAAAGGCTGACTTTTACTAAATCACCTTTTTTAGGTGTACTGCCATTACCGGCTTGATTAATTTCAACAAAATGACCTTGATCAGTTAATTTGGCAGTGCTATAGTGCGCTTGAGTAAACTTTTCAAGTTTGATTTTCTTTTGAGTGAGTTTTTTATTTGCTTGATTGGTATATTCAGCATTGGCCGCATCGAATGCCGCTTCATTGGTTTGGAATTTTTTAGCTTTATCACCAATGCGGATAATTTTAACTTTACGGATGAAGTCATCCTGTTTAATGCTGTTAACCACGCTCATACCTTTGACAACATGTCCAAATATTGTATGTTTTCCGTCCAACCAGGGTGTGGCTGTGTGGGTGATAAAAAACTGGGATCCATTGGTATTAGGGCCAGAGTTTGCCATTGACAAAATGCCACCACTATCATGGGTTAAATCGGTAATTTCATCCATAAATTTATAACCAGGTCCGCCAGTGCCGTTACCTTTTGGATCACCACCCTGGATCATAAAATTATCAATAACACGGTGAAACTTCAGGCCATTGTAAAAAGGCTTTCCAGTTTGGATGTTAGAGTGTTTTTTGCCCTCAGCTAAGCCAACAAAATTAATAACTGTTAAAGGGGTTTTTTCAAATTCAAGTTGAACAACGATATCGCCTTGGTTAGTATGCAAGTTCGCATATAGGCCATTTGCTAGTTGTGCTTGAGAAGAAAGCGATATTAACGCAGCTGAAAAAAAGATAAATAGACGCAACATAAGGATATTTTTACCATGGAAATACAGCCATTGATGATACCTCAAAACACGATAAAAATAAGGGTAACAATACGGTAAAATATTGCTAAATTTATTATTGTTTTGTATTAGGAGAAATTCATGTCTTTATTAATTACCGATGAGTGTATCAATTGCGATGTTTGCGAGCCAGAGTGCCCGAATGATGCAATTTTTATGGGTGATGAGATTTATGAAATTGATGGCGACTTATGTACTGAGTGTGTTGGTCATTTCGATGAGCCGCAATGTGTTGAGGTTTGCCCGGTAGATTGTTGCCTGCCTGATCCGGATCGTAAAGAAACAGAAGAAGAGTTGCTAGCTAAGTTGAAATAAAATTTAGTCTTGCATTAAAAAAGGCGACCAGAAGGTCGCCTTTTTGTTGAATGGATAAAACTATTTACCCAAAGCGTCTTTAAGTGCTGCTAGGCATAAGGCAATATTCTCTTTTCTAGAGGAGTGGCCCATAAGGCCAATACGCCACACTTTTCCTGCATAAGCACCAAGTCCTGCACCGATTTCTAAGTTGTAGTCGTTTAACAAAGTTGCACGAACCTGTGCATCATCTGCACCTTCCGGAATGAAAACAGAGTTAAGCTGTGGAAGACGATCAGCTTTATCAACTAAAAAGTTAATACCCATCGACTCAAGCCCTTTTCTTAGCTCTTCATGGTTTTTCTGATGACGAACCCAAGAATTTTCCAAACCCTCTTCTGATAACATCACTAAAGATTCGTGCAAGCCATAAAGTGTATTAACTGGTGCCGTATGATGGTAGGTACGTTTAGCGCCTTCACCCCAGTAGCCCATGACGAGATTTAGATCCAAGAACCAAGAGGTGACAGCTGTTTTGCGGTCTTTAACTTTTGTAAGTGCGCGTTCGTTAAAGCTCACTGGTGAAATGCCAGGCATAGCAGATAAACATTTTTGTGTGCCTGAGTAAATGGCATCAATTTCCCATTCGTCAACGCGTAACTCACTACCGCCTAACGATGTCACCGCATCTACAATAGTGATGCAATCATTGTCGTGGGCAATCTTACATAGTGCTTTGGCATCAGATTGAGCACCAGTAGAGGTTTCTGCGTGGACAAAGGCTAGGATTTTTGCATCTGGATTTTCTTTTAGTGTTTGCTCAACTTTATCTGTTGATACGGCTGCACCCCAATCATCCTCAACAACGATTGCCTCGCCACCAAAGCGTGTGATATTCTCCTTCATGCGCATACCAAAAACACCATTAATACACACCACAACTTTATCACCTGGCTCAACAAGGTTGGCAAAGCAAGTTTCCATGCCAGCAGAACCTGGCGCCGAAACTGGCATAGTTAGTTCATTTTCAGTTTGAAAGATGTACTTTAAGCCTTCTTTGGTTTCGTTCATCATGCCAACAAAAGCAGGGTCTAGATGGCCAATCGTTGGTCGGGCCATAGCTGATAAAATTCTAGGATGTACATCAGAAGGTCCTGGACCCATTAAAGTTCTTACTGGCGGATTAAATGATTTCATGATTTCTTGTTTTTTAAAAAGTTCAAGTAGACTATTATAATTACTTGCTCGAAGACTTTTTATTTAATTATCTCACGCTTTGGTTAAGGGTATTTTTTAGATTGTTGGCAGTAAGAAATAAAGCGCAATGGGCAGGGTGATAATACTGGATAAATTTCCAATAAGAACGATTGATGCGACACTTTTAGGCTCTTGATCATATTTTTCTGCAACCATAAAGTTTAAAACAGCTGGTGGTAGTATGGCAAAAATAATGAGTAGCGCACTATTTAGTTCGTTTAAATTAATCCACGGCATGACTAAGACAACAGCAATAAGACCAGAAAGCGGTTTAAAAATTGCACCAATAAGGCCAACTTTCCAATCCTTAAAGTCTATATTAACCAGTCGAACGCCCAGTGAAAATAGCATAAGTGGGATAGCTATTTCACCAATCATGGTTAAAGGGGTTAATAAGGTTGCTGGTATTGTGACCTCTGTCAAGCTAAGCAAAATGCCTAATATGCTAACAAATACCATAGGAATGCTAAACACTTTAATGAATGAGGCACTCCTGTCAATAGTTTTGATACCGACACTAAAATGCAAGGTATTTTCCACAATAAATAAAATAATGGCGGCCGGTATGGCTAGTTTTCCAAAAGCCAATAGCGCCAGAGGTAGGCCGATATTTCCCGAATTTGCATACATCATGGGCGGTACAAATGTTTTGATATCAAACTTCATTAGTTTTGCAAACGCCCAAGCTAACAACCCTGATATTGATATTACTCCCAGTGCACCAATAGCAAGTGATTGATAATCAAGAAGGTAAAAATCTTTACTAACCAGAATAGAAAGAATTAGCGCTGGAACAAAGATGTTGATTGTCAGTCGGTTGGCAACCGACATATCTGTTGGGTATTTTCTGGCATATAAATATCCCGCTAGTACGATAAATAAAATGGGAGAAATAATGTTAAAAACATTAATCAACATTGGTTAATTTCCATAAGCGACGGAGGGGAGCCAAGTAACAAGCTGCGGAAAGGAAAATACAAGCCCAAGACCAATTAATTGAAGGATGATAAAAGGAAAAACACCTTTGTATATGTCAGTTAATTTTACACCATCAGGGCACACGCCTTTTAGATAGAAAATAGCAAACCCTACTGGTGGCGTTAAAAATGAGGTTTGCAGTGTAACCGCAACCAGTAGTGCAAACCACACTAAGTTTGGATTGTCCACCACACCATAGCCATCAACCGCCAAGTCAAGTCCGGCAATAACTGGACCCAATAAAGGCAGAATGATTAAACTAATTTCAATCCAGTCTAGGAAGAATCCTAGTGCAAAAATGAGTAGTAATACAACACCAATAAGTGCATATGGACCAAGCCCCATGCTGTTTAATGAAGACTCTATCAGCTCATCTCCACCACACTCCCTAAGAACCAATGCAAAGATAGTAGCGCCAATAAATATAGCAAAAATGTAGGCCGAGGTGTTCATGGTGTTAATAACCACTTCTTTTATGACGCTAAAATTCAAGCGTTTATAAGCCACCGATAAGAATGTTGCGCCTAGGGCGCCAATCCCTGAGGCTTCAGTAACGGTTGCAATGCCCATGAAAATAGAACCCAAGACCGCTAATATTAATAACGCTGGTGGAATAATATCTAGCATTACTCGCAAGACATCGCCTAAATGAATCTCTGTATGGTCGGCTGCAAGTGGTGCTTTTTCTGGGTATAGTTTTGAATAAATTAAAATATAAGTAATGTATAAAACGCCAAGAATAACTCCTGGAAAAACCGCACCCATGAATAGGTCTCCTACCGAAACACCGAGCTGATCACCCATAATGACAAGCATAATAGAGGGTGGAATGAGAATTCCAAGCGTGCCAGAGGCGGCAATAGTGCCAAGTGCCAAAGGCTTGTCGTAATTTTGTTTGAGCATAACTGGCAGTGACATTAGTCCCAGTAGTACAACTGAGGCGCCAATAATTCCAGTGGAGGCGGCAAGAATAATACCAATTAAGGTAACTGTAATGGCCAGACCACCTTTGACATTACCAAACAATCTTTGCATAGATTTCATCATTTGTTCGGCCACCCCTGATTTATCAAGCATTAGGCCCATGAAGATAAACATGGGTAGTGCTACTAATACCCAATTATCCATAATATTAAACACTCTTCCCGTAAGCAGGCCAAGCGTATTGTAGTCAAGACCTGTACCAGTCCATTCCATAATGTTATCACTCCACCAGGCGATTCCAGTAAATGCGACACCAACACCAGCCAACACCCAGGCAACTGGAAATCCGGTAAAAATTAAAGCAATAAATGAAACAAACATCGCTATAACAAGATAGTATTCAGGTTGGAAATCCATTAGTTTTTCTCCTGGTTATTGTTTTGAAATTGTGGGCTAAATAAGTGCTTTATCATTGAAACTCTACCAGGCGTATGATTACGTATGTTGTTGTGTGAAATAAGAAAAATAGACTCTTCGATTAGTTTGGCTAGCGCTGCGATAAACATTAAAACTAAAGAGATTGGAATGATGGACTTTATAATCCATCGGTAAGAAAGACCAGTAGGGTTTGATGATGATTCCAAAACTCGATAAGACTCAGAAACCCACCCCAAGCTATGATCTAGAATAATAACAATAAAAGGCATTAACAACAATAATATTCCTAAAATTTCAACAATTCTTTGGGATTTTATCGACATATTGGCATGGATAATATCCACTCTAATATGGGAATCTGTTGTAATTGCATACGATATGCCAAACATAAATGCAACGGCATATAAATGCCAAATTAACTCTTCTAGAGCAACAAGCCCATTGTGAAAGCCATATCTGAGTGTCACCTGAGTTAGGATAATCAGTATAAGAGCCACATTTAGCCAAGCAGTGGTTTCCGCAACTTTTGTAACAATTTTATTTAGAAACGAAACAATTGGTATGCGAGCATAATTATTTTGCATTTTTTCTTGCATAAATAAATCCTTGTTTTTTTTATTCTAAGTATGTTTTTCAATTATATAACCATAGTAAAACATACTTAGAATAAAAACAGCAGGACATAATCCTGCTATTTTTAGTTAGTACTATTTACTTATTCTTTCCGTACCTGGGCGTGGTAAAAATGCCCATTCATTCCAAACTCCGTAGCCTTTACGGAATTTCATCAATTCTGCGTAAATCTTACCAAATTCTGGATCTTTTGCAGTTTCTTCTGCAACAACCTCATCCCATTTTTCTTTGAATAAAGCTAGCATTTCTTTAGACCAGTAATGGTTTGTCACACCTTTTTCGGCATTAGACTCCATATAAGGGAACTGAATCGCCTCACCCATTGCTAATCCATCAAGCATGGCAGCTTTACATGTGGTTTCAACGACATTCTGCTGTGCAGAGCTCATATTCTTCCACGTATCCTTGTTAACTAGCAAGTCAAACATAGTGGCAGGTTGATGCCAACCTGGGTAGTAGTTGTGTTTTAAAATCTTGTGGAATCCTAGTAATTTGTCAATGGCTGGCATTGAAAATTCAGTTGCATCGATGGCACCTTTTTCTAGTGCTGGGAATATTTCCTTAGAAGATAGTAGTGATGTTGATACACCTAATTTCTCCATAACCAGTGCGCCTAATCCGAAGAATCTCATGCGTAATCCATCTAAATCTTCAGGACCTTTAATTTCTTTAGAGAACCAGCCAGATGTTTCTGGAGAAATAATTGAACAGGGTACTGCGTGTACGTTATAGCCATTATCATCATACAGTTTTTGCCATAAATCTCTACCACCGCCGTAATATACCCAGGCTAAAAACTCAGGGGCATCAGGGCCAAAAGGCACTGCCGAGAAAATAGAGGCTTTGGTGCCTAGTAATCCCGTGTTGTATCCGGGTGTTGACCAGCCTGCATTAACTTGACCTTTTGAAACAGATTCTAAAATCTCTTTAGCAGGAACAAGTTTTCCTGGCTCATAGATTTTAACTTTTAGTTTTGTAATGTTTGATGAGCTATTGATATTATCAGCAAACCATTTAGGTGTTGAGCCCAAACCGGTTAAATGGGTGCCAAACCATACAGGTAGTTTAAGTGTTACTCTTTTTTCAGCAACGACAGGGGCTGATGCCATTGTTACGGCAATGGCAACCGCAGTGCTTAGTTTAATTATTGAATTTTTCATATTTTCCTCTCTTTTAGTTATATTTTTCCTTACTGATTTATTTTTGGTAAATTGGTAAGTCCAATATATAGTATATAAAAATTATGCAAGTGTCAAGAATTATTTTTTTATTATGATTTTTTATATAAATAAAGGTTATTACAGCTAAAAATATAGTAGAATTCACTTAATTTAATTGGTAAGACCATATAATGAATAAGAAAAGTACCGTTGCAGAAGATATTGCTAAAAAGCTAGAATCTATGATTTTGGATGGGATATTGGAGCTTGGAGATAAGTTGCCGGCAGAGAGAATGTTAGCTGAAAAATTAGGTGTATCTAGGCCCTCTCTTAGAGAAGCGAAGCAAATACTGGTTTATAAGGGTTTGCTGGAAACCACTCAAGGTGGTGGCACTTATGTAAAGAGAACACTGAGCTCCGAATTATCTGATCCATTGCTCGACATGCTTAAAAATAATGTAAATTCTCGTTATGATATTTTAGAGGTTAGGTGTTCTTTGGATAGTTTGGCCGCATATTCTGCAGCACAACGTGCAACAGAGGAAGATAAAAACAAGATTAAGCAAGCTTTTGCAGTCTTGAATGAGATGCATGGCAAAGAGGGTAGTTCGAATGAAGAAGCTCAGGCAGATGCATTGTTTCACTTATCCATTGTTGAGGCTTCTCATAATATTGTTTTATTGCATATTATGAGGAGTTTGTTTAAAGTACTAAGAATGAGTATTGCTAATAATTTGGATAAATTTTATGCCAATAGTGAAATTGGAGAGCCGCTACATAACCAGCATTACAAATTAATGCAAGCTGTGATTGATGGTCGTGCAGATGATGCTAGGGATGCGGCCAATGAGCATTTAAAGTTTGTTGATCAATCTATTCATAATCTAGATAGAGAAAATGAAAGGTTAAACAGACATAAATTACAGTCTTCACTGCTTGGTGATTGATTAATAGAATAGATGGTAACAGGACGGAAAATATGACAGATTATTTTAATAGTAACTACCCCAGTACCGATGCACTGCGTATTAAGGCAAAGCAACGGATGCCAAAATTTGCATTTGAATACCTTGATGGCGGCTGCTTTTCTGAGATTAACCTGCAGCGTAACACGCAAGAAATTAGAGATATTCAATTGCAACCATATTATCTCCGTGATTATAAAAATGCCAATATGCAAACTGAATTATTCGGTGAAACTTATGATGCACCTTTTGGCATGGCGCCGATTGGCTTACAAGGTCTGATGTGGCCAAAATCTTGTGAGATTCTAGCGCAATCTGCCTCTGATCATAACCTTCCGTTTGTACTCTCCACGGTAGGTACTGCTAGTATTGAAACCGTAGCAGATATCACCAGCGGCAAGTTTTGGTTTCAGCTTTATCATCCGGTTGATAACGATCTTCGAGATAAGCTATTAGAGCGCGCTTGGAATGCGGGTTGTCGTACGCTGGTGATTTTGGCTGATACGCCAACGTTTGCCTATCGCCCTAAGGAGATAAAAAATGGTTTATCGATTCCACCTAGAATGACAATTGATAATATCATGCAAATGTGTACGCATCCTAATTGGTCTTTATCTCAACTGGTAGCAGGCGTGCCAGAGTTTAAAACCATGAAATCTTATATCCCTAAAGGTTTAAATATGAAGCACTTGGGAATGTTTATGAATAAAACATTTTCAGGGCGCTTAACTCAGGACAAAATCAAAGCTTTAAGAGATGCTTGGAAAGGCAATCTAGTTATCAAAGGTATTGTCAATCCTGAGGAGGCAGATCTTGCCATCAAACTTGGACTTGACGGTTTGATTGTGTCTAATCATGGTGGACGTCAACTGGATAGTGGGCGATCCACTATCGCCTCGCTTGACACCTTGCAAGCTTACAAAGGAAAAATTAAAATCATGATGGATTCTGGTTTGCGCTCGGGGCCTGATATTGCTAATGCATTAGCCTCTGGTGCAGATTTTACCTTTGTAGGTAGAGCGCCAATGTATGGTGTTGGCGCACTTGGTAAGCAAGGCGGAAATCATACTTTCACCATGCTTAAACGTCAACTACAACAAGTTATGGAGCAAGTTGCATGCGAGCAAGTAAAAGACTTTCCAAACCATCTAATCGGCCAATAAACTGACTATAATTCTCAGGTATGAAAATTGTCAATGAATTACTAGATAAATTACCCAAAGAAATTGTTTTAACTGGCGAGGAAAACACCCGTCCATTTGAATGTGATGGGTTGAGTGTTTATCGTCAAAAGCCTTTAGCCGTTGTTCTGCCAGATAACATCGAGCAAATCAAACAAGTTTTAAAAATTTGTAAAAAACACAATACACCGGTGGTTACTCGCGGCGCAGGAACGGGGCTTGCTGGTGGTGCAATGCCTTTAGAAAATTCAGTGGTATTGGGTTTATCAAAACTCAATAAAGTTAAATCTATTGATGCAAATAATCAGCTGGCTGTCGTTGAACCGGGCGTTAGAAATATTGCCATTAGCGAAGCGGTGGCAAAATACGGCCTATATTATGCACCCGACCCGTCGAGTCAAATTGCTTGTAGTATTGGTGGCAATGTGGCTGAAAACTCAGGGGGCGTGCATTGTTTAAAGTACGGCCTAACGGTGCATAATGTTGAGGCAGTTAAGATTTTAACTATTAATGGCGAAGAGCTGGTTTTATCCAGAGATGACCAAGGTTTGGGCTTGTTGGCCATGATGAATGGTTCCGAAGGTTTACTCGGCGTCATTGTAGAGATTACGGTTAAACTTACTCAAACGCCAAAACTGGCTAGAGTGATAATGGCCGGTTTTGATAGTGTGCGCGATTGCGCCAATTCAGTTGCTGATATTATTAAAGCAGGCATTATTCCAGCAGGGCTTGAAATGATGGATGGTTTTGCCATTGAAGCAGCAGAAGGCTTTGCAAAAGTGGGCTATCCGCTGGATGCTCAGGCGCTGTTGCTGTGTGAACTGGATGGTTCAGAAGCAGAGGTTCAGGCAGAACTTGAGGTGGCTTTAAAAGTGTTATCAGTTGCATCTAGTATTAAAGTATCTAATAATGAACAAGAGCGCCTAGACTTGTGGAAAGGACGCAAGTCTGCTTTTCCTGCAGTCGGGCGATTATCTCCCGATTATTATTGTATGGATGGCACCATACCCAAAAGACATTTGGCTGACATGCTAGAAAAAATTAACGAGTTAAGTAAAAAATATCAACTCAGAGTGGCCAATGTTTTTCATGCAGGTGATGGCAACCTCCATCCTTTAATTTTGTATGATGCAAACATTGAGGGCGAGCTTAAAAGAACTGAGGAATTTGGCACCGAGATTTTAAAACTTAGTGTAGATATGGGCGGCAGTATTACTGGTGAGCATGGTGTGGGTGTTGAAAAGCTTGACGCTATGTGTCACCAATTCAATAGTAAAGAATTGGAAATTTTTCATAAAATCAAGGCTGCGTTTGACCCTGAAGGATTGCTAAATCCTGGCAAGGCGATTCCTGAATTACACAGATGTGCAGAATTGGGCGCAATGCATGTTCATCATGGTCAATTACCCCATCCCGAATTGGAGCGGTTTTAATGTCAACGAACCTCTTAAAAATACAAGAAGAAATCAAACTATCTGACGGTCTTCATATTACTGGTCGTTGGTTAAATCATACGGGTATTGAAGAATACTTTCCAGAAGAGTTGGTGATTACAGTTAGAGCTAGCACGCCCATTGCTGAAATTTGCACGGTACTTGCCGAAAACGACCAAGTTCTGCCATTTTATATTGACGATAAAACTCAAAGTATTGGTGCCGTTTACGCTATTGGCGCCCAAGATTTATCTGATAGTGTGCTTGGTGTGCAGATCATTGACGGCACGGGCGAATTGTTAAATTTCGGCGGGCAAGTGATGAAAAATGTGGCAGGTTATGATGTTGCTAGAATGCTTGTTGGTTCAAGAGGGCAGTTGGCTGTAGTGACACAAATTAGCTTTAAGGTGATGCCGAGGCAATATGTAGGTGAGCTTAAATTTCGAGCTAAAACTGTTGAGCGTTCAGCGCTACGAGAAGAAGTTGAAAAACGCTTAAAGACAGTGTTCGATCCAAGAGGGATTTTTAGCTAATGCAAACACACCAAATTGCTAATTTTAAAGCCAATGAAATTATTCGAAAATGCGTGCATTGTGGATTTTGTTTAGCCACTTGTCCAACGTACCAGTTGCTTGGGTCGGAGCTTGACTCGCCTCGTGGGCGAATTTACTTGATTAAATCTTCGCTTGAAAAAAATAACTTTTCTAGCGAAAGTATTAAACACCTAGATCGCTGTCTAACTTGCAGATCTTGTGAAACCACTTGTCCTTCAGGGGTTGAGTATGGCAAGTTGATTGATGTTGGGCGAGAGTTTATGGAGCAGAAGCGCCCGCTTTGGCAAAAGGCTATGCGTTATTCAATACGTAAGCTTTTGACTACACCTCAGTTGTTTAATCCAATTGGGCGAATCGCTAGACATTCAAAAAAACAAGGCAATGTTTTAAAGCCTAACGCTAATAGCAAAAAAGTATTGTTACTAGGTGGGTGTGTACAGCCAGTGCTTGCGCCTAATATCAACCATAGTATCAAAAATATTTTAGCAAAATTAGGATTTGAAGCTATTGAAACTCCACAAAAACAATGTTGTGGTGCGGTAGATCAGCATCTTAGTGCCGAGTCAGATGCACTAAAAAAAGTTAAGGCTAATATTGACGCCTGGCTTGGACTTAATGCTGACGTAATCATCTCAAGTGCTAGTGGCTGTGGATTGATGGTGAAAGATTATGCTTCTATGTTTCAAGAGGGTGATATCTATTATGAAAAAGCAAAGCTTATTTCTGGAAAAACCCAAGATATTGCTGAATTTTTAGTAGATAAAGACTTAAGTCAGTTAAATTTGGCGCAAGCTAACATTTCATATCATGAGCCGTGCACACTCCAGCACGGGCAAAAATTAGCAGGACTGGTTAATTCAATTCTAAATACTCTGGGTTATACGCCTGCACCTGTAAAGGATGCTCATTTGTGCTGTGGATCAGCAGGTACGTATTCCATTTTTCAGCCAGACCTTGCAAAACAGCTTAAGATGAATAAGCTTAATAATCTCAACGCCTCCAATCCAGAAATGATTGTCACGGCAAATATTGGCTGTTTAATGCATTTGCAAAAAGACAGTAAAATTCCTGTTAAACATTGGGTGGAATTATTGGATAATCAGACCAATTAATTAGCCGAAGAGTGTCATGGGTAGAAGAAGAAAGCCAAAAGCCAAAACCTACGAATTAAACATTGAATCCTTGTCGCATGAAGGGCGCGGAATTGCACATCTTGATGAAAAAGTAATTTTTGTTTCAGGTGCTTTACCAGGGGAAACTGTACTGGCTGATCGAACATTTTCTCGAGCTAAATTTGAAGAGGCAGATGTTAAAGAGGTGTTAAAGCCTGCTGAAAATAGAATTGCGCCAAAATGCGAGGTGTTCGGTGTTTGTGGCGGGTGTTCGTTTCAGCATCTTTCTAGTGAGGATCAAATAGGTGCAAAAGGGGAGTGGCTAAAAGATGCTTTTAAAGGTCAAGCAAAAATAGAGCCTAAGCACTGGCTTGAGCCACTTCAGGTTCAAAGCTGGGGTTATCGTCGAAAGGCACGACTTGGCGTACGTTATGTAGCCAAAAAAGAAAAAGTTTTGGTTGGATTCAGAGAGAAGAAATCTGGCTTTATTACCAATATGAGTCGTTGTGAGGTTCTGCATCCGTCTTTGGGTGATAATCTTGAAGTGCTGGCAAAGTATATTGAGCAACTTTCAGTTAAATCACAAGTGCCACAATTGGAAGTAGCTGTGGCTGAAAATGATACGGTATTAATTTTGCGCCATTTAGAGCCTCTTACCGAGCAGGATGAGCAGATATTGTTAGTGTGTGCCAATGAGTTGAAAATCAATTTCTATACCCAAAGTGGTGGTGCCGATACAGTTAAGCCGTTGGATCAGCCTGCTCTATTAACTTATTCACATCCTGATCATGACATTGTGATGGAATTTTTACCCACTGATTTTACTCAGGTTAATTTTAAACTTAACCAAAAAATGATCAATCTGGCTTTGGAGATGTTAGATCTTAATGAGAAAGATGAAGTGATTGATTTGTTTTGTGGCTTGGGTAATTTCACCTTGCCGATTGCCAAATATGCTAGGCATGTGGTAGGTGTAGAAGGGGATTTAGGTTTGATTGAGCGAGCAAAATATAATGCTGAGCAAAATGCTATAAGCAATGCTGATTTTTATAAGGCTGACCTTTTTAAAGAGGTTGAGGGATTTGAGTGGTTTAGGGGTAAAAACTATAACAAAGCATTGATTGATCCAGCGCGCTCTGGTGCTATTGAAATTGTTGAATTGTTGCCAAAATTGGGGGTGGAGCGTCTGGTGTATGTATCTTGTAATCCGGCAACGCTCGCACGTGATACAGCCAAACTGATTGAATTAGGCTATAAGCTTGAGACTGCTGGGGTGATGGATATGTTCCCGCAAACAGCCCATGTTGAATCTATTGCGTTGTTCACCAAATAACAGGCGGTCATGATTACAATTAACATTGCTAATCAAACTCTAACTCACCAAGGTACAGTATATTCAATTAGTACTGCGGCTAATGGTGTAGGTGAGCAAGAAGGATCTTTTTGCACCCCTTTAGGAAATTTTGCCATTGCTGAAAAAATTGGCGATAACCTGGAGTCAGGATCAGTATTGATTTCTCGAGTACCTACGGGTGAAATTTATTCAAAACAATTATCAAATCAGCAGCCTGATCGAGATTGGATTTTGTCACGTATTTTGTGGCTTGATGGGGTTGACTCACATAATAGAAATACCAAGCAACGCTACATTTATATCCACGGCTCACCCGATGAACTTAGCCTCGGAGTGCCCGAGTCAAAAGGCTGTATCCGTATGAAAAATAGTGATATCATTCAACTATTCAATCAGGTTGAAACAGGTGGGAGAGTAGTAATCGAATGATTAAAAATTATTTACCAAAAAAAGCGCTTAAGCTTATCTCAGAGGGTGCAATTTTAGTGGATGTGCGCTGTGAGGCTGAAAATAAATTTGTAGGGCGCGTGCCAGGGTCAATTCTTATTCCGTGGCTAGATGAGCCAGAGTGGGAGGTTGATGAAGATGAATTTATCAAAACATTTTCACGATTTGATATTGACAAAGATGACGAGATTATTTTAATTTGTCGAAGTGGTTATCGTTCTGATGATGCGGGCAAGTGTTTAGTTAAGAATGGATTTACCAATATTGCTCACGTGGTGAGTGGTTTTGAGGGGGATCTTGACGAAGAGGATCAGCGTGGCAATGTCAATGGTTGGCGTCACGATGGTATGCCCTGGATTCAGTGTTAGAAAGTATTCGGCTATTTATCCACCCTCGGGTGCTCACTATGCTATTTTTGGGTTTTTCGGCGGGTGTACCTATATTGCTTATTTTTTCAACACTCGGTCTTTGGTTAAATGAAGCCGGCGTTGCCAAATCCAGTATTACTTTTTTTTCTTGGGCGGCACTTGGCTATTCATTTAAATTTGTTTGGGCGCCTTTAGTAGATCGCCTACCTCTGCCAATTTTAACCAAGCTATTAGGTAGGCGTCGCGCCTGGATGCTTATTTCGCAATTGGCCATTATGGGTGCTATTTTACTAATGTCATCAGTTGATCCGAAAGCCGGCGTTGATAGTTTAACGTTGATGGCGTATGGCGCCGTTCTACTTGGATTTTCATCGGCCACTCAAGATATTGTCATTGATGCTTATCGAATTGAATCGGCTGATAAAGATATGCAATCTATGCTGAGTGCCACCTATATTGCTGGCTATAGAATTGGCATGTTGGTAGCGGGTGCAGGCGGATTGTTTTTGGCTAGTTATTTTGGATCAACCAAGGCGCTTTATAGTGTGAGCGCCTGGTCAAATACTTATGTAATTATGTCACTGGTGATGATGGTTGGTGTTATGACCACTTTGATCATTAAAGAGCCCCAATCAACTAGCACCAGAACAGACTATAGCACTTTAGATTACACTAGATTTTTTGCATTATTTTTAGCCATTGTTGCTGCCTTTATTACCGCCTTTGTTTATAGTGCAGATTTAGTTAAAACACTTAAACCAGTACTGACTGAAACTTTTTCAAATAAACACCTATCCGGGTTTGTTGTCGGATCTATGAGAATGGCACTGGCCATTGTGAGTGCTTATATTGCCACTCGAGTATTGATTGTTCTGAATGTTGTTAATCGCCCTATGGTGGATGACACTTATGTTGCGCCGGTTAAAGATTTCTTTAATCGCTACGGTCTAAACGTGGCAATCTTATTGTTGGCAGTTATTGGCCTATATCGAGTGAGCGATATTGTACTTGGCGTAGTGGCCAATATTTTTTATCAAGATATGGGTTTTACAAAAGTTGAAATTGCCACTGTATCTAAAACATTTGGCTTATTTATGACCATTGCCGGTGGCTTTTTAGGCGGTGTGATGGCAATTCGATTTGGTGTATTTAAAGTATTATTTTTAGGCGCTGTACTGTCCGCATTAACCAATTTATTGTTTATCATTTTGGCAAATGTCGGTCATGATATTACTTGGTTATATGTAACGATTACCATGGATAATTTGTCTGCAGGATTAGCTGGTGCAGCCTTTATTGCTTTTTTATCCAGTTTGACTAATATTAAATTTACCGCGGTTCAGTACGCAGTATTTTCATCACTAATGACACTACTGCCTAAGATTTTTGGTGGATATTCAGGGGGTATTGTTGAAGCATTTGGCTATAGCCAATTTTTCATCATAACCACATTAATCGGACTTCCTATTTTGTATTTAGTGTACAAAATAAAACCTTATATTAATTAAATAAACTATGAAACTAGGGCCAATTATGATGGATGTGTCAGGACTGACACTAACCAAAGTAGAAGAAGTGCAATTAGCAAAACCAAGTATTGGTGGTGTTATTTTGTTCAGCCGCAACTTTGACTCCATTGAACAACTTAAACAACTTATCAGTGCCATTCGATCAGTAAAACCTAATCTTTTGATTTCTGTTGATCATGAAGGTGGACGAGTTCAGCGTTTTAAAAATGGATTTACGCATCTGCCAGCTATGTCAAGACTAGGTGAATTGTATGATAAAAAACCTAAAAAAGCATTAAAGTATGCCTGCTCTTGTGGATTTGTGTTGGCTTATGAATTACTAGAGGTTGATATTGATTTTTCTTTTGCCCCGGTGCTTGATCTGGATTACGGCAACTCCTCTGTAATCGGTGATCGAGCTTTTCATTCCAATCCAGATGCAGTGGTTAAGTTGGCACAGGCACTCATTACAGGCATGCATAGAGCCGGCATGAAATGTGTGGGCAAGCATTTTCCTGGGCATGGGTATGTGTCACTCGATTCACATCTAGAGTTGCCAGTTGATGATCGACCCGCTAAGGAGGTCTATCAAGATATGGCTATTTTCAAGGATTTGGCAGACCAAGAGCTTGATGCAATCATGCCAGCGCATGTTATTTATTCAAAGGTAGATGATAAGCCTGCGGGCTTTTCCAGTACTTGGATTCAGAGTATTTTGAAAGATAGACTTGGATTTGAAGGAGTGGTGTTTAGTGATGATTTATCGATGCAGGGTGCCTTTTTTATTGACAATATTAAAGATCGAGTGCAAGTTTCTTTAGAAAGTGGCTGTGACATGGTGTTAATTTGTAATCATCCAGAAATGGTGTCTGAGGTGATTGATCAAGATTGGGGATCCAATGAAAAGCTACAATCAATGCAAGGCAATAGAAAGTATAAATCCGATAAAATAACCTATCTACAACATTTAGAAACCATTAAGAGCTTATTATGAGTGATGAAAAAACAAACGATATTGAAGTGAGAATGCTAAATGCCATGAGAAAAACCTTAATCTCAGTGGCAAAAGACACCATGACTAAGCCAGGCCTGCGTCACCCATTGACAGAAAATACACAAAAAATGATTACCGATTGTTTGAATCTAGTCATCTCTCGTCAAACTGAGATTGAAAAACAAACGGGCACGCACACCAAAATGAAGCCGGTCTATACTGACGAGCAAACTGTGCAGAGTTTTTCAGTTGATGATCTTAAGAAAACCCTGAATTAAACAGATTCCAAATTAGCATAGCTGGCAATTAACCTGCAAGGAAATGCCTTGCACCTAAAAAAGTTTAAGAAGTCTAAAAAACTTCAAACAATAACTGTGTGTAAGTTGGCTAAAAATCTACAAAAAGGCTTTGCCTCAGCAGAAAAGAATTAAACAAACTCTAAATTAGCATAGCTGGCAATTAGCCATTTGGTACCCGCTGTTTTAAACTTTATTTGAATTCTGGCGCTGTCGCCCTCGCCCTCAAAATTAAGCACAGAGCCATAGCCAAATACGAGGCAATTCCTCGCGCCAACTACCTGTAAAGATTAATATTAATTTTGTATTATTGTTATCAGAATAAGTTCGAGAGGTTTTGCCTCTTTAAAAGGTTGTCAAACAAACTCTAAATTAGCATAGCTGGCAATTAGCCATTTGGTACCCGCTGTTTTAAACTTTATTTGAATTCTGGCGCTGTCGCCCTCGCCCTCAAAATTAAGCACAGAGCCATAGCCAAATTTTCCGTGCTTAACACCTGCACCAATAGATAGCTGACCATTAGCTTGAGGCTCAATATCTTGATTATAGATATCATCTTCTTTGTAATTAGTCTGTGTTGCGCCAAATTTTGCTTTAACTTTATTCACATATTCGCTAGGTATTTCATCTAAAAAACGCGATGGGTAGGCGTATAAAGACTGACCATGTAAGAAGCGCTTGATGGCAAAAGATAAGGTGAGTTTTTTCATGGCTCGAGTCATGCCCACATAGCATAAGCGCCTTTCTTCGTCCATTAAATGCGGCTCGTCTTTGGATTGTCTAGAGGGGAATAAATCCTCTTCTAGACCGCCTAGAAAGACATTAGGAAACTCTAAGCCTTTCGCAGAGTGAATGGTCATTAATTGTACATTATCAACCACAGGCGTATTGGCATCTCCACTAGAGTCAAGAGAGGCGAGAGAGATGAAACCGACCACTTCGTTCATTTCGCTATCTTCTTCGTGTTTGTATTGTTTAGCAGCAGCAATCAGCTCTTCAAGATTTTCTTTTTTACTGCCTGCTTTGTCAGTTTTGTCGTTGGCATAATGATTCATAAGTCCAGAGTTATTAAGCAAATAAGACACTTTTTCACTTAAATCCAGATGTTTACTATCGTCAGCCATTTGCTCGATAAGCTCAATAAATCCATTTAAAGCGTTAGCAGCTCGAGTGGGTAGAGTTGGCGCTACTTGCTGTGATGCTTGAAATAGATTGCTTTGCTGATCGCGAGCAAATTCACGCACTTTTTCTAACGTGGCATTGCCAATACCTCGTGTTGGAAAGTTTACAATCCGCTCAAAAGCAACATTGTCAGCTGTATTTTCAATCATGCGTAAGTAGCCAAGTGCATCTTTGATTTCGGCACGTTCAAAAAATCGCAAACCACCATAAATAATATAAGGAATATTGTATTTAATCAAAGCCTCTTCAAATACCCTGGACTGAGCATTAGATCGATACAAAATAGCACAATCACTGGCTTTAGAGCCGTCTTTAATCAGCTTTTTAATTTGTCGAATTACATAATCTGCTTCGTCTGTTTCTGTTCGTGCTTCATACACATCAATCAAATCTCCATTGCCAGAATCGGTCCATAAAGACTTTCCCATGCGATTTGAGTTGTTGGAAATTAACGCATTTGAGGCGGATAATATATGCCCAGTAGAACGATAATTTTGCTCCAAACGGATGGTTTGAATCGGTGCAAAATCAGTCTCTAGCTTGGTAATATTTTCAATTTTTGCACCACGCCAGCCGTAAATAGACTGGTCATCATCTCCCACACAAAATACCTGGTTGTTACCAGTGAATAATTGCTGAATCCACTTATACTGTACAGTGTTAGTATCTTGAAATTCATCCACTAAAATATGTGAAAAACGCGTTTGATAATGCTCAAGGAGCTCAGTGTTGTTCTTAAGTAGCTCGTAGCTTCGAACCAGTAACTCGGCAAAGTCAATAAGATCGTTAGCACGACAATGCGCTTCATATAAAACAAATACTTCTAGGCTTTTTTTGATAAAGAAGTTATAGCCAGGGTCAACATCTTGGGCGCGTATGCCCTCGTCTTTTTGTTGATTGATAAACCATTGCACCTTTCTAACGGGAAATTTGGACTCATCAATATTATTTTCTTTCATTAGGCGTTTAACAATGCGAAATTGATCTTGTGCGTCTAAGATTTGAAACCCAGATGTCAATCCTGCTTTTTCATAATGCGTACGTAATAAGCGATGCGCAAGGCCGTGAAAAGTACCCACCCACATGCTTTGAATATTTCGTCTGAGTAGAGTGGAAAGTCTTTCTCGCATTTCTGCAGCAGCCTTATTAGTGAAAGTAACAGCTAAAATCGAGTCAGTATGAATATTTTTTTGAGTGACTAAATAGGCAATTCTATGAGTTAGCACTCGCGTCTTTCCACTGCCTGCACCTGCTAGTATTAATGCATTTTGAGCATTATCAAGTGCCACTGATTGGTGTTGCTTGTCATTTAAACCGTTGGTTATTTCTGATAAATTCATTGATTTTTCTTGCCTTATGAAATTTAATGGTTATAATATTATCTTTCTCTTATGTCAGTTGAAAAAACGCTCTGATATAAGCTACAAAATTATAAACATTATTTAAGGAGTATCAGCAATGACTTACTACGAAGGCGTTAAAAAAATGGAAGAAATGGGCGTAAACGACAACTACATTCAAGGTTGGGTCGCAGGTTTCTTAAACAACCCTGAAATCGAAGAGCAAAGAAAAACTGAAGAGTATGAAGCTGGTTACGAAGATGGTGGTGAGCATTCAGATGAAAATTTTTCTAACTTTTGTTAAGACTTAAGTAAACAAGAATTCAAAAAAAGCCCCTGACGGGGCTTTTTTTATGCCTATGAGTCAGTGGAATCAGCAAGCTAGAAAAGTGCTAAAAGGGGTAAAAATCAGTAATGAGTTTTTTAACACTCAGGCATTTGAAGAGAGTGACTTTCCTATTAAAATCCCTTTAGAGTATGCTGAACTGATTGATCAGACCAATCCTAATGATCCACTACTCAAGCAGGTGATGCCACAGCCAAAAACTGGGCAAATTGGCTTTATTCCAGCGCCTTTAAACGATGAAGATAATTCGCCAGTAGCAGGGCTCATACATAAGTACCGTAATCGAGTTTTACTAATTACCTCTCAAGTTTGCGTTATTCATTGTCAATATTGCTTTAGGCAAAATTTTAATTACACTGAGCACGATGCACTTAGCAATTGGTCTGAAATTGAGCAGTATATTCGCCAAGACTCAAATATTAATGAGGTAATTTTAAGCGGCGGAGATCCTTTAAGTTTGAGTGACGAAAAGCTTGAAAAATTAATCCAAAATATTGAAAATATTGAAAACGTCACAGCCTTACGTATTCATACACGCTCATTGGTGGCTATTCCAAGCAGAATTACTGATAAATTGGTCAAAATACTTGCTAAAACTGCCTTAAAAGTGGTTTTAGTGACACATATTAACCATGCAAATGAAATGTCAGAAGCATTTATTAAAAATATCGCAAATTTTGAAAATGTGACCTTACTTAATCAATCGGTACTGCTAAAGGGTGTAAATGACAATTTAAACAGCCTTAAAACTTTAAGTTTAAAATTATTTGAGGCTGGTATTTTGCCTTACTACTTACACATGCTTGATCAGGTTTCAGGGGCTGAGAATTATTTTGTTAAGGAGCAAGTGGCGCTTATATTACACCAACAGCTACAAGCTGAATTGAGCGGATATCTGGTGCCAAGATTGGTGAGAGATGAGGCCGCATCTTCGAAAAGCTGGCTACTTTAAAATGGCTTGTTGTAAAGATTCAATATCCATTTCACCCATTTTAAAATCGACCAACTTACCTTCTGGATTGTAAATATAAGTGGTTGGCATGCCAATGACTTCGCCGAATCCAGCAAACTGAGGGCCGTTGTGCGCGTCAAATAATACAATCGGATAATTTACCATGAAAGTATCGGTGAATTCCGCAATAGATTTTGGGTCGGCTTGTTCGTAGTCAAGCCCGATAATCAGAACCTGGTCTTTGTTATTTTCATAAAATTCCACAAAAGCAGGAATTTCTTTTAAGCAGGGTGGGCACCAAGTTGCCCAGAAGTTAATCACTAAATATTTTCCCTGAGTTGATGCGTTGGTGTGAGTATTTCCTTGAGTATCAATGAGAGAAAAGTTAGGCGTGGTAATTTGCTTGTCGTGTTGCCAAGCGCTTTTTGCAGAATTAACAATTTCATCTACAGTGATACCGTGAGCGTGATTAAAGCTAAGCAGTAGCGAGAGTATAATAAGAATTTTTTTCATAAGTTTTTAATAATGATTACAACAATTTATCACAATCCTAAGTGTTCAAAATGTAGGACAACTCTATCCATTTTAGAAGAAAAAGGTGTGGATTTTGAAATAATTAAATATCTAGAAACACCACCTAGTTTTAATGAGCTAAAAACTCTAATGACTGAGCTCAATCTTGATGCAAGATCCCTTATGCGCACATTTGAAGCGCCTTATAAGGACAACAATTTAGATGACGAATCACTCAGTGAAGAGATGCTAATTAAAGCCATGATTGAGCATCCAATTTTGATTGAACGCCCAATTGTGCGCACTGACAAAGGTGTTGCTATTGGCAGGCCGCCAGAAAATATTCTGGCAATTATTTAATTTTATTCGTCAACTAAAAGCGTAGATAGATATCCCTCACGCCCTTCGATATTAGAATAATAAACATCATCCAACCCGTCAAACACAGAGGTTTTAACGGTTTCAACGGCTAAAATTGATTTACTCCAAGCGCTTAAATTTGTAAATTCTGCGAGCGATAGGGCGTTATCTGTAAATTCATTAATCCATGCTAGGCGCATAAAAATTGGCGCCATTGCGGCGTCAATCATATTAAAGCTGTCACCATTAAAAAAGGTCTCAGTATTTTTCACCGTTTCAAGTTTTTTAAGTTTGCCAAATAAAGCACTCTTTGATGCGTTAAATTTTTCCTCATCACCAACAACCATACCAAACATGTCATCAAACATGCTCGATGAAAAGGCAATCCAAGAGCGATTATTGGCTTTTTGTACAACATTTTCTGGATGAATATTGGTCGCACTAATATCATTAATAAATTCCGTAATCACAGAAGATTCAAAAATTATTTGATCATCTGCTTTAAGTAGTGGCACTTGTCCAGTGGGAGAAATGGCTTTAAACCAATCAGGCGGATCCATCGGATTGATGTAGGTAATTTCAAAATCAATCTTTTGAGCATTTAGCAAGATAATAGCGCGTTGTGCGAATGGGCAAAGTTTAAAGCTGATGAGTTCTAGTTTCATGTTTTTATCCTATGGAGGAAGGCCTTGCCTTCCTTTTGATTATTCCCGATGATAGGGGTGGTTGGTTAATAAAGAATGAGCGCGATAGATTTGCTCAACTGCTAAAAGTCTAGCCATAGAGTGAGGTAATGTCAAATTTGACAACCCCCAAAGCTGATTAGCGCGTGATTTAACTTTATCACTCAAACCGTCAGCACCACCAATAATGAGTGCAATACTGTCGCCACTTTGCTGCCAATTGTCAAGGTTTTTCGCAATCTCTTTGGTGGTATTCTGTTTTCCATGTTCGTCAAAGGCGATCACTAGATGAAAATCTTTGACCGCTTTAAGGATCAATTCTCCTTCAAGCTCTTTTATTTGAGCAATATTTTTACCTTTACGCTTTTGCGCTTCTAGCGCAATTAGACTAAAGTTGAGTTGTGCAGGGAGTTGTTTTTGATAATGATTAATGCCGGTTTGTATCCAATCAGGCATTTTTTTGCCGATTACAACCAGATTAATCTTCATGGCTTTTAGTTGCTATCAGCACCAGACCAGAGTCTTTCTAGCTTGTAGAATTCGCGAGTTTTTTCAGTCATGACGTGCACCACAACCTCGGCCAAATCTACCAACACCCAGTGGCCAGTTTCTGTGCCTTCAATGCCGGAAACTTTCATGCCTAAGCGCTTAGCTTCAATTTTGATATTGTTGGCAATACCGCGAACATGCTGTACAGAGCGGCCTGTAGCAATTACAATGGCCTCAATATCAGCACTTTGGTCCAGCACTTTTAAAGTGACGACATCCTCACCTTTTAATTCATCAATGGTTTGGGTAACAACGCTAAGTTGCTGTTCTAGGTCTAGGCTCATAATGTTTGCAGATAGTTAATAATAGGCTTTGGCGTTAATCCGTCTAAGCTTTGTTGAGCGTGTATTTTACCCTCTTGTGAGCGGTTAAACAAAATACCGCGAATTTCACTTGAAGAAATATCAAGTAAGTCGGTTTTTGCGAAGTAAACCAAACCTGAGTCTTCTTTTGTGAGCTCTTTAGCTTCTTTAGCGAGGGTGAAGTGATCATAATTTTCCCTATTTTTTTCTCCAGGTCTGCCCAGTACAACCAAATGACAGTAATGATGAAATTTTTGCACATCTTTCCAGCTGGATAATTGGTTAAAGCTATCCATGCCAATGATTAAGCAGATAGTCTGATTTACAAACTCCAGGGAAATTTCCTTAAGCGAATCAATACTATAAGACTCACTAATCCTGTTAATTTCTCGCTGGTCGAGGCTTAGGCTGGGAAAATCCTCAAGCGCAATTTTAAGCATGTCAAGGCGTTGTTCTGTTGAGAAGGTTAGGCCGTCTTTGTGCACAGGCGCTCGACAGGGCATTAAGAATAATTCAGACAAACTCAACTCGTGTTTGAGCTGCTGGGCATTTTTCAAATGACCAAAATGAACGGGATCAAAAGACCCACCAAAAAAACCTATCATAGCATGGCTTGCACTTCTTTTAAGGTGAGCGCCTCAGTGGGGTAGGCAACCAGCCCTTGAGACATGCCGTTAACAAAACGCACAAAATCAGCTTCGTTGTCTAGTAATAAATAGGCGTTGCCAGATTTTTGCTCCCCCATGGTGGTGTCAATTTTGCAGCCGTAGTCATGACCACAATGCATCATGGTGCTATCATTAACTTGCTTAAGCTTTTGCATAGAATGATATAGCTCGCGTACATTGCCCCCTGGCAAGCTACAATGGCCTGCACCATATACAAACAAAGTATCGCCAACAATAATATGTCCGTCTAATAAAAAGCAAATACCGCCAGCACTATGTCCAGGTGTGTTGATAATTTTAGCCGCTGTTTTTCCAATAAAAATAGTTTCCCCATCTTCAACCGTATCCGGCAAGGTTTCAATCTGAAAATAAGGCATTTCATGAATGCCAGCAGTAACTTTTGCACCCGTCATTTCTACCAATTCATCCACCGCATTAGTGTGGTCAAAGTGCCAGTGGGTTAGCCAAATGTCAGTGAGTGTATAGCCTTTATCCTCAATCCTTTTAACAAATAGCTGTGGATCCCAGGCAGGATCAATAATAGCGCAAGTCTTGCTGTCATGATCAAAGATGAAATGAATAGAGTCTTCTAGCGCACCAATATGATAGAGAATTTCTAGAGTAAAGGTTTTTTCTTTGAAAGTTTTTTCCAGCATAGGTTTTTATCATTGATGTTGTACAAACATTTTACCAAACTACTCTTGACTAATTGATCTTAGAGACTATAATTTACATCTTTTGCTTACGTCCAGTTTTTGGGGTAGCGTTGGGGTAGTATTGGGGCTATAGCTCAGCTGGGAGAGCACGACACTGGCAGTGTCGGGGTCAGCGGTTCGATCCCGCTTAGCTCCACCAGCGATAGCAAAGAAAATGTTATGTCGCCTTCGTCTATCGGTTAGGACCCTAGGTTTTCATCCTAGTAAGAGGAGTTCGATTCTCCTAGGCGATGCCATACACTTAAATGGTCTGATTTTTAATCAGGCCATTTTTTTCGTCTATATAAAATTGCCAAGCATTCATCTAATTTCTCAATTAAAATGACGCTTGTCGCGTTCGTCTAGTCCGGCCCAGGACCCCAGGATTTCATCCTGGTAACAGGAGTTCAAATCTCTTACGCGACGCCAAATTACCTTTCTATGCTTCGTCTTTTTTATCCTTATTGTGTTTAATATTGAAAATACTCATTTGCGTAGAATTACTACGCGCACTCGCATTTTAAATATTTGCCTTATAAGGATAAAAAATACTTGCATATAAAAAATCAATTTTTAAAAAAATAATGAATTACTAAGTAAAATACCAAACATGAGTTTATTAAATATTGTTATTCCAGATCGCCTGATTGGCCAGCGCATTGATAGTGCTTTGGCAGTTATGTTGCCCGATTATTCACGTTCTAAAATCACCAGTTGGGTGCGCGCAGGCAAGGCGTTGGTGAATGACAAAACCTTTAAAGCCAAAGAAAAAGTATTGGGTGGCGAGGTGGTTGCACTCACTATTAAAAAAGAAAAAACCAACGCTTGGTTGGGTGAAGATATTGCCATTGACGTGGTGTATGAAGATGAGGATATTATTGTTGTTAATAAGCCGGTAGGTTTAGTGACACATCCGGGCGCGGGCAATTGGACGGGCACACTGGCCAATGCACTGCTTCATTATGATCCGTCACTGGCTAATCTTGATCGTGCCGGCATTGTGCATCGACTCGATAAAAACACCTCGGGTTTGATGGTGGTAGCGCGTAGTGAATTGGCACAAAAAAACCTAGTTGAGCAATTGCAAACTCACCAAGTTTCGCGTGAATATTCTGCCATTGTCTATGGCCACATGATTTCTGGTGGTACGATTGATGCGCCAATTGGCCGTGATCCAAAAGACCGTATCAGACAAGCAGTGGTTGAAGAAGGCGAGGGTAAAGATGCGGTAACACACTATCGCGTGATTGATCGTTTTGCTCATCATACCC
>NZ_CAXCCZ010000010.1:0-38271 GCF_963981275.1 uncultured Candidatus Thioglobus sp.
TAACCAACGGCTTATTTGCTAATCGTGGTGCTAATGTATTGCTACTAGGTACACCTAATGGTGTGAAAGTGGTGAGTGCTTAAAACTATTTAAGGTAATTCTTTATAGAGGTCGATGCGTTTTTCTAAGCGCTCTATTTCAACACCGATAATATCAAACAAATCTTGTGATCTGGTGGTTGTCTTGGCTCTTTCGTAGCGCTCTATCGCCTGCTCTAGTTTGCCTTGAAGGACCAGTGCCTTAGCATTGTGAATGTGCGCCCGATCCAGACTACCCACTTCCACATATAAAGATGACAGCAGCTTGTGCGACTGATAAGTGCCTGAATTTTTCTTCAAGTAGCGCCTTAAAAGATGAATACCCTGCTGGGTTTGTTTATTCTCAAAATAAGCCTTAGCAGAATAATAAACAGCTGATTCACCAGATAAAATCGTTGAAAAATGTTGTTGTGCTGTTTCTAATTGCCCAAGTTTAGAATAGATTCTACCGGCTAAAATATGGCTTGATGGACTTTGATTTTGCTTTAGCAATGCTTCAATATAATCTTGAGCGGTATTATATTTTTGCTCTTCAAAAGCGTCATAAGCCTGCATGTATAAAGTAATAGCCTCGCTCTTTTCAAGCTTGATTCGCCCATGCTGATGGTAATACAGCCTAGCCTTAATACTTTGATATTCGAAAGAATCGGCTCGATAATCACCCGTAAGTCGACTTGAACGTTGCATGGCATCAGAAACTCGATTGATACTTAATGGGTGGGAGCGTAAAAACTCTTGAGCATTGACATCATCTTTGAGTTTTTCAAAAAAATGCGCCATGCCACTTGGATCAAAACCAGATTTACTAAGCATGGTGGTACCGATTCTATCTGCCTCCCACTCATGTTCACGCGTGAAATTAATATTTTGCTGCGCTGTTCCCGCAACCGTTGAGGCGGCAATAGCTTGTGACGCATTAGAGTTATCAACCAGTGCAGCAGCCAACATGCCTGCCACCATAATATAAGTCTGTTTGTCAGTTTTTTCACTGAAGCGTGCCAAATGATTTTGAGTAATATGTGACAACTCATGAGATAAGACACCGGCCAACTCAGATTCGGAATCTGAACTCAGCAGCATACCTGTATGTACACCGATATAACCATAGGGGCCCGCAAATGCATTGATACTGGCATCATTCAGCATTAAGAAATCAACATGTTTTGCTGGATCTTCACTATAAGTGCTCATCTCATTGCCGATTTTTTTGAGATACACCTGAGTTTCAACATCTGCAATCACCTTGTCGGTATCCCAAATGATTTGTAAAAATTCATTACCTTGCTTTTGTTCTTGCAATGATTCAGACAAATTAGCCTTCGGCAAACTTAGTGCATAAGCATTGGCGGTCAAATGTAAAAAAACGAGTGCAATCTTTATCATGACTCCATTATATTTGACTCTTGCACGGTGTGCGACTAAAATAGGCGGACTTGTCTAATCTTAAAGATAAGATTAATTAACTAAATTTTAAATAAAAGGAGTCCACAATGGCTGACGAAACTTTAGATGCATCAGGCTTAAACTGCCCATTACCAATTTTAAAAACTAAGAAAGCATTATCAAAAATGGATGCTGGAAAAATCTTAGACGTAATTTCTACAGATGCTGGATCAGTAAAAGACATTGAAGCTTTTTGTAACCAAACTGGTAACAAGCTAATCTCTACAACTGAAGATGGCGGAAAGTACGTATTCACGATTGAAAAAGTTTAATCCATCATTGTTTTAGAGGAGAATAACTATGTCAGATAACAACAAAATGACTATCATCGCCACTAAGGGTACTTTTGACTGGGCATTCCCCCCTTTCATTATTGCTTCAACTGGCGTTGCAATGGACAAAGAAGTTACTATCTTCTTTACTTTTTACGGCTTAAACCTTTTACTAAAAGACACTTCAAAGCTTAGAGTTTCTCCAATCGGAAATCCTTCTATGCCAATGAAAATGCCTTTTGGCCCTAAATGGTTACAAAAGATTGATTTTGGTCCAAAAATTCCAAACGTTCTATGGAATATTCCTGGCGCTGAATCTTTAGTAACCTGGTTGATGAAGAAAACTATGGCTAAACATGGTGTTGCTAAGATTGAAGAGTTGCGCTCTATGTGTCAAGAGTTTGACGTTAAGTTTATCGCTTGTGAAATGACAGTTGAGTTGTTCGGCTTTGATAAAGAAGACTTTATCGATGGTGTTGAATTTGCTGGCGCTGCTATGTATTTTGATGAGGCCGCTTCAGGCGATCATCACTTATACATGTAAATCCTTACCTTGCATCTTCTCCTATAGAAGAAGATGATACTCGCAAGAGATAAGCAATAAAAAAACCTCTTTACGGAGGTTTTTTTATTGCTTGCTATTTAACGCCAGTCTATACTTGGCCAGCCTCGTTGTTTGGCAATAGTCTTTAGCTTGTCGTCTCCGTGCACAACAACCGGATTGTCTACTAATTCAAGCATGGGCAAATCATTGTGCGAATCTGAGTAAAAATAAGCGCCAGACATCTCTTCGCCAGTTTTCTCAAGCCATTTATTCAAATGCGTTATCTTTCCTTGTTGAAAACAAGGCTCTCCCTCAACTTTACCAGTAAATTGACCTTGTTTAACTTCAGGATTAGTCGCCAGTAGATTATCAATGCCATAACGCTCAACAATTGGCGCCGTTACAAAGCTATTAGTTGCAGTAATCACCAGCACAGTATCGCCTTTGGCCTTATGCTGATTAACAACCTGTTGTGCCTTAGGTAGTAAGATTTTTTCAATTTTTTCTTGCATGAAGCGCTGGTGCCAGCCATCTAATGTTGTTCTGTTATTTTGTGACAAAGGCTCTAAGCAAAACTCAAGATACTCATTAATATTAAGCTTTCCCAATGCATACTGGTCAAAGAAATATTGATTTTTTACTTGGTAAGTTTTTTCATCAACTGCACCAATTTCGCTCATAAACTCACCCCAGAGAAAATCACTATCACCATTAATTAGGGTTTTATCTAAATCAAAAATAGCTAACGCCATTGTTACTCCTTAATTTTCTCAAAAATACTGTCGATATCATCAACAATACAAAATAATTCTAAGTCAGATTGGCTAATGTATTGATGCTGCTTAAGAGTTTTAAACCAGCTGATTAGTGGCTGCCAAAACTCCTTACCCAATAGAAATACCTTTACCTGCTTGCCTTTTCTAGTTTGCATCAAGGTGAGCACTTCTAGTAGCTCGTCTGCCGTACCAAACCCACCTGGGAAAAACACACAGGCATCCGCGTATTTAATCAGCGTCACTTTTCGAGTGAAGAAATGCTCAAACATCAGGCATTGATCTAGGTATGGATTGGGCTTTTGCTCTTTAGGTAGCTTAATATTAAAACCAATACTGCTAGACTTTCCTTCAAAGGCACCCTTATTGGCTGCCTTCATAATGCCAGGGCCTGCGCCTGTTAAAACGTTAAATCCTTGATCAGACAAACGCCTACCTAACTGGTAAGCGGTTTTTGCTAAATCACTATCGTCAGCCACTCGAGCTGAGCCAAAAATGGTAATATTGTGGCTAAATTTGCTTAAAACTGTTGCGGCATTTTTTAGTTCTGACTCAACAACTTCAATATTCATAAACTATGATAACTTTGAAAATGCGCGCCCAGCTGCATCAATAGTATCCTGAATATCTTTGTCAGTGTGACTACTAGAAACAAACCCAGCCTCATAAGCTGAAGGCGCCATATAAACCCCTTCTGCTAACATCAAATGATAGAATTTCTTAAATTTATCCACATCACATTCTGATGTTTCGTGAAAATTAGTCACTGCCGTTGAGTCCGTAAAAAACAAGCCAAACATACCGCCAACAACATTTGCTGTCATACCAATATTGTTTTCTTTGGCTTTAGCCAAGATTCCATCGGTTAATGTTTTAACTTTAGCACCCAGTGTTTGGTAGAAATTCTCATCTGCTGACAAGGTATTTAACATGGCCAAACCTGCTGACATGGACATTGGGTTGCCTGATAAGGTGCCCGCTTGATAAACAGGGCCTAATGGCGCGATGGAGGACATAATTTCAAGCTTGCCGCCAAAAGCACCTACAGGCAGTCCGCCACCAATTACCTTGCCTAGTGTGGTCAGATCCGGAGTGACGCCATAAAAAGCTTGTGCTCCGCCTAATGCCACACGAAAACCTGTCATAACTTCATCAAAAATAAGAATAACGCCATGCTCATCACACACTTCTCGCAAGCCTTGTAAAAATCCGTCGACTGGCGGTATGCAGTTCATATTACCAGCAACCGGCTCAACAATAATACAGGCCACTTCCTCGCCCACTTCGCTTAAAGTTTCACGCACTTGCTCTAGATTGTTGTATTCAAGCGTGAGCGTATGTTTGGCAAAATCTGCCGGAACACCGGGTGATGTCGGTACGCCAAGTGTTAATGCACCTGATCCAGCTTTAACTAGTAGTGAGTCAGAATGTCCGTGATAACAACCCTCAAACTTGATAATTTTATCTCGACCCGTGTGCCCACGAGCTAAGCGAATAGCGCTCATGGTAGCTTCTGTACCTGAGCTGACCATGCGCACCATTTCAATTGATGGCACCAATTCGCAGACTTTTTCAGCCAAGATGGTTTCTATTTCAGTAGGGGCGCCAAAGCCCAATCCATTTTCCAAAGTCTCTTTTACTGCAGACACTACCGCTTGATTAGCATGACCCAAAATCATCGGCCCCCACGAAGCCACATAGTCAATATACTTGTTGCTATCTGCATCAAACAAATAAGCGCCCTCGCCACGAGTAAAAAAGATTGGGTTTCCGCCCACACCGTTAAAGGCACGAACAGGGGAATTAACTCCGCCTGGAATAACTTTTTTTGCTTGTTCGAATAGAATGTCTGATTGACTCATATTTACTCCTAATAATTTGTACTTATTTGTGGATATTGTTTTAAATGGGTGATGTGTGACCACACGATTAAGATATTATCCAATAATAATTTAAGGTTGATACTGGTTTTTGATAAGCGAATAGCTCGATATACATCATCTAATAGCTGAAATAAAAACTCTGACTTAACACTTTTAACCAGTTGATTTAATTCTACCAAACCACCTTCTTGATTTGTTGTTTTGAGCTTGATTGCCTCAACGATTAAATTTTGTAAACAATCTAGCACTGCCAACTCATTACCTTCAAAATCTTGAGTTTGACTAATCATTAATGGGTGGCTTGCTATATTTAACAATTGATTCTGATACGCTTGGTAGGTGGCATAACTACCGTCAGAAAGCTCACTAAGAACTTTAAATGGCACGCCATGGGTATTTTCAAGTAGCTGCGCAATATCAAAGTCAGCATTTTGAGTTTCACTCAGTTGTGCTTTTATCCATGCTTGAGTTTCCTCAGCATAATTTGGTGCAATGTGGATATTTTGACAACGCGAAACAATGGTTGCTGGCAAGTTTTGGATGTTGTGTGCCAAAATAATAATAAGTGTATTTTCCCTTGGCTCTTCCAATGTTTTTAACAAGCTATTTGCTGCGTTGACCGTCATCTGGTCACCATAAAAAATAACACCGATTTGCAAATTGTCTGCCGTTTTGTTTAGTGCTTCACAAAAAGCGCGAACCTGGTCTATGCGGATATCTTTAGATCGATTTTTAGTATTTGCATTTATCTCACCAGATCGGCAATAAATCATATTGGTATAGCTAGAACGCCTAATCAAGACTGGATGATCAAGCTCTTGAAGGATATTATCTTTTCTAATTAGTGCGTCATCCTTAAGCAAAATTCCTACCAACTGCTGCATTAACTCAAACTTTCCAATCTGTTCAGCGCCAGTCATTAACAAGGCATGGGGCAGGTGGTTTTGATCGATCATTTTTTGCAACTTTGAAAGCGCTTGATCGTGCCAAGGAAGGTTCATAATGTTGCTAATATTTGTTCAATTTGGGTGCTAGTATGTTCGCGCTCCTTGGAGGAGTCAATCAGCTTAATGCGTTCTGGATACTTTTCTGATCTGGCAATGTAGGCTTGCCTAACTCGCTCAAAAAAATCCTTTGCCTCTAGCTCAATGCGATCCTTCTCACCTCTAGACTCCACACGCGACATGCCAAGATCCACAGGAATATCCAAGAGTAGTGTCATGTCTGGGGTGAAATCTCCCAACACCCAGCGCTCCAAGTGTTCAATACGCTCAATATCCAACCCTCTGCCGCCACCTTGATAAGCATACGAAGCATCGGTAAAGCGATCGCTCAATACCCAATCACCTTTTTTCAATGCCGGAATAATCTTGTGATGAATGTGTTCGTTTCGAGCTGCAAACATGAGTAGCAATTCGCTATCACTATGCATTGGCTGGGTTTGGGTGCTAAGTAAAAGTTGGCGAATTTTTTCACCCAAATCGGTACCGCCCGGCTCTCGAGTTAAAACAACGTTAATACCTTTGGCTTGCAAATAGTCACAAATAAATTTTATTTGTGTACTTTTTCCGGCACCTTCAACGCCATCTATGGTAATAAATTTTCCTGTTTTCATAGGTTTTATTTTAGATGCTTCTTAATATTAATAAGGTGTTGTTTGTAAGTTTTTGCAAATGCATGTGTGCCATCTTTTTTAGATACAAAATACAAAAAATCAGATTTCAATGGTTGCGCTGCTGCCTTTAAAGATTCCAAGCCCACTGATCCAATTGGGCCAGGTGGCAAGCCTTTATGTCGATAAGTATTGTACGGACTCTTAAACCATAAATCTTGCTTGCTTAATTTTCCCGTATAAGCATCACCTAAAGCGTACACAACTGTCGGATCAGTTTGTAGACGCATACCTTTTTTTAAACGATTAATAAACACGCCTGCAATTTTTGCCTTTTCTGCATGATTAGCAGTCTCTTTTTCAACAAGAGATGCCAGTATTAATAATTGGTTTTTGTTTTTTAGTAGGTGATCTTTAGCTCTATTATCCCAAGCCTTGGATAATTTTTCTTGCAATAAAGCGTGCGATCTATTTAACACGCTCAGCACACTGTCTGCATAGTTAACCTGATAAGTATCTGGCCAAAATTGTCCGTCATACGGAGGCTTGGCATTTGTGTTTTGTAAGGTTTTCTCAAAAGAAAGTTTTGTTGTTAAGGCTTGGTGTTGACTTAGCATTTGAAAATACGTCTGTACGGTTTGACCCTCGACTAGGGTGATTTTCCGGGTGGCTACGTGAGCATTAGAAAAATCATCTAGCAAACTCAATACACTGGTATCAGGGGTCAACTCATAATGGCCTAATTTTAATGTTTCGCTCGCCCCTAACACTTTTGCCGCCCACACCACAAACTGGCTTGAATTAACCAAACCATAACGCTTAAGATTATCAGCAGTAGAATAAATATTTGCTCCTTGGGGTAGCTGATAAACAGTCGGCTTGAGTATGTTTATTTTGTTTGCCCACATTGCCCAAGCCGTGAATAGTGATAAAAAAACAATAGCCCATATCTTTAAAGGATTTTTTTTAGGTTTTAATAAAGCCGAGTTACCGCGTTTTAATAGGTGCTGATTAAAAACCTCTATGAGTCGATCGGTAATCTGATGTTGTGAATATTTTTGCTCATTAATTTGACTAATCGGCCTAATACCCATCACACTATTACTAATAAACACTTCGTCACAAGCCAGCAACTCCGCAACACTTAAACAGCAGACTTCAACTGATAACCCTTGTTTTCTAGCTAGCTCGATAATCGCTTGGCGACGTGTACCCTCAATGCCACATTCGCTCAATCCTGGTGTTAGTAGCACGCCATTTTTAATAGCGAAAATATTACCTTGCGTAACAGAAACTACTTGGGCTTGCGGATCAAGCATAATACATTCTTGCGTTTTAAGATGGGTACGCGCAAGAATTTGCTCCAAGCGATTACAATGCTTAATTTCAGATAATAGCTGATTAGTAGCGTAACCACTATCGCACAAACTTAGCGTATAAGTCTGCGGCAAATCAGGCACACTAGAAACTATGATAATTCGAGTAGGAGCGATGGATTTATCATATCCATAACCTCTAGCACTTTCACCTCGAGAAAGAATAACCTTGACTACTGCTCTATCTAGTTTAGACATAGAGACCGCTTTAGCAATCTCTTTGGTTAATATTGAGCGGGAAATGGGGATAATTTTTAGACGCTTGGCGCCCTTTTCTAACCTTTGAAAATGCGCTTCAGCCAATAGTAATCTCTGGTCAACAGCCATACAAGTCTCAAACAATCCATCGCCAAATTGCACTAGGCGATTGAACACACTCAGTTTGGTTTGTTTTTTTCCGTTAATTAAGATGACATGACTCATGAGCAAGTATTATAATTCAGTGCACTTATAAAAGAACACTTATGAAAAAAACGCTTTATCAATTTGCCCATAATCTGACTGACAGTGCAAAAGATTTGGCGCCGATTGTACTGGTGATTGCTTTTTTTCAGATTTTTGTATTACAGAAACCCATCCCCAATATTGATAATATTATCATAGGCACAGGGTTCGTGCTCATTGGCCTATCTTTATTTATGCACGGACTTAAGCTTGGCCTATTTCCCATTGGTGAGATACTGGCCTTCTCCTTTGTTAAAAAAGGCTCTATCACTTGGCTATTGGCTTTTTCTTTTGCACTTGGATTTGGTGCAACCATTGCCGAACCCGATCTAATTGTCATGGCCAATGAGGCTGCAAAAGTAGCCCAGTTTGGCGGCATTATCACCACCGATGTTGAACTGCATCGTTATGCTCAAACCTTACGTTATACCGTTGCTATTGCTGTAGGACTTTCAGTGGTTATTGGTGTGATTAAAATTTTAAAAGGCTGGCCAATTCAGTATTTAATTATTAGCGGCTACTTATTAGTAATGGTTAGCACCACCCTGGCACCTGATTTTATCATTGGTATTGCTTATGATGCTGGCGGGGTAACCACTGGTCCAATTACCGTTCCCCTTTTAACCGCATTAGGTGTAGGTCTTAGTAGCAGTATTCGTGCCAGAAATCCGCTTATTGATGGCTTTGGTATGATCGCCATCGCCTCTCTATTACCTATTATTGCCATCATGTTATTTGGAATTTTTCAATGATGTCACTACCACATCACTTTGTTGAAACCTTCTGGGCAGTTTTACCTATTATTGCCATCCTATTTATTTTTCAAGTAGGCATCTTAAAGCAAAAAATTCCACATTTACAACGCATTGTTGTTGGCTTTATCTTGGTTTGGATCGGGCTAACTTTTTTAATTATTGGCCTAGAAAAAGCACTTTTCCCACTAGGTAAAATTATGGCAACGCAACTCACATCATCTGATTTGGTCAGTAATCCTAAAAACTGGTATGCTTATTATTGGGTTTATATTTTTGCCGGTTTTATTGGCTTTGCTACCACCATTGCTGAGCCCTCGCTCTTAGCGGTGGCCATTAAAGCAAATCAAGTATCGGGTGGATTTATCAAGGTTAAAGCTTTGCGTGTTACTGTGGCCATTGGTGTGGCCATTGGCATTGCACTTGGTAGCTTTAGAATTGTGACCGGACTTCCACTTCACTATTTTATTATTGGTGGCTATATCTTGGTTTTAATCCAAACTTATTTTTCACCAAAAAGCATTATTGCACTAGCCTATGATGCCGGTGGTGTAACCACTTCAATTGTTACCGTGCCCATTATTGCCGCACTAGGCCTTGGGCTTTCTAGTGCCATTGACGGTAGAAACCCACTAACCGATGGCTTTGGTCTAATTGCCTTTGCTTCACTTTTTCCCATTATGAGTGTACTTGCTTATGTACAAATTATTAATTTTTATAACCATGACAAACCCAATCAATAACAGGAGGCATTATGCATTTTAAATTGATTATCGCTTTTGTTGATAGCGACAAAACCGACAGAATTCTTGAGGCGGCTAGAGACAAAGGCGCCACAGGATCTACTATCATTTCTCAGGCCCGAGGAGAGGGTCTTAAACATACCAAAACATTTTTAGGATTGAGCCTGGAAACCCCTAGGGATGTATTACTATTACTTGTAGAGCAACATCTTTCTAGAGAAATACTAGAAAGTATCGCTCATGCAGGTGACTTTGAGAACAACTCCAAAGAAGGCATTGCTTTCCAGATAGACGTAGAAGACGCCGTTGGTGTTATGCATCAAATCCAGGCATTAGAACATACCGTAGAGGAGAAAATATAATGAGTAACAATACCCAAAAAAATACACCAACCTTTGTTAAAGATGTCATGTGGAAACAAGTTGATGTTGTTGATGGAAAAACCACCGTCGAACAAGCATTGGCTGACATGAAATTTAAGAAAACAAAGGTGCTTCTAGTTGAAAAATCTCATGATTATGATGAGTATGGCGTAGTTTTAATTGCAGACATTGCTTCTAAAGTGATTGCCAAAGATCGCGCATTAGACCGTGTTAATATTTATGAAATTATGAATAAGCCTGCAATGTCAGTTCACCCAGATATGGACATCCGTTACTGCGCCGAACTACTTACCCACTTTAATTTATCTAGATGCCCTGTGCTGGATAATGGTAAGGTTGTTGGCGTTATTAGCTTGACCAGTATTGTTTTTCATGGCTCAAGGGTTGTATAGCGATATATTTTCACCATTATGGGTGACTATGGTGCTAAAATCCTTAATTCATATCAAATATATTTAATTTAAAAAAGGAGATTAAAATGGGTGGAATTATTAGTTTAGTCAAATGGGTGTTGATCATCATTGGTGCAATTGCAACTTACTTCATGGTGTCATTACAAATACAGTATGGTGTCACCTCTAAGGTCATCAACGAAATGGTTTCTCCAAAACTACATCCTGAAGCAATGGCAAAAGTATACATGCCAATGACCAATACCTTGTTAGACACAAGTGATATTACCATGGCCTCTATTGTGCGTGTTAAAGTGGCTGACGATGTCTCAAATGAAGATGTCGAAGAAGCAATGGAAAGTATTGCAACTGCTGAAGGCATTCGTTCAGTTGGCATGTTGCCTTTATCTGAAATGGTTGAGTTGCAAACAGGTGAAAAGCAACGCTTCTTAAAAATCTACCAATACTGTTCTCCACGTACAGCGATGACCATGGTTGATCATTCAGATGCATTTTCGGCTTACCTACCTTGTCGTTTAGCACTCATTGAAGACAAAGACGGTCAGAGATGGTTGTACACATTAGACATGAACGCTATGATTTATGGTGGTGCACCATTGCCAGACTACCTACTAGAAAAAGCACTAGAAGTTAAGCGCGTTATTACAGCGATTCAAGATGGTGGCGCAGAAGGCGACTTCTAAATCCCTTTACAGAGTCAATTAAAAACCGCCCAATTGGGCGGTTTTTTTTGCTAAAAAATACCTGTAATTATTTGATATTGTTTTTAAAAATTTGGTATAGAATAACACCATGAATCCAATTTATCATCAACTAGAATTTGGCATCACTTGCATTGATACCGAACATATACGCAAAGATTTTGTCGCTGCTTATTTAATTGAACACAACGGGCGAGCAGCTTTTATTGATACAGGCTGTCATCTATCGGTGCCCGCACTACTCAACACTTTAAAAGAGAAAAATATAGCTACTGAAGCAGTTGATCATATCATCCTAACGCACATTCATCTTGATCATGCTGGTGGCGCGGGAGAATTAATCAAGCACCTGCCCAATGCAAATGTGTATGTACATGAGCGTGGTGCACAACATTTAATTGACCCTTCAAAATTACGCGCAGGCGTAATTGGTGTTTATGGTGAATTATTCTTTAAGCAATTTTTAGGCGATCTTATCCCCATCCCAGAAGACAGACTTATTATTGCAAAAGATAACGATCTTATTAATCTAGGTGGGCGAATACTGAAAATTATAGATACTCCTGGGCATGCCAGACACCATTTGTGTGTTTGGGATGAGCAGTCACAGGGAATCTTTTCTGGTGATACATTAGGGGTTAGCTATCGAGATTTTGACACCGAACAAGGTGAGTTAATTTTCCCACCAACCACGCCAGTACAATTTGATCCTGAAGCCTGGATTGAGACAATTAAAAAACTTATATCGCTCAAGCCAAAAACTGCTTATCTAACCCATTTTAATCAAATAGTTTTTACCGGGAAATCTGCTGACATGTTGATACAGCATATTGATGGCTTTGTAGCTATTGCTAAAAAATTAGCACACCAATCTAATCGCCATGCAGTTATTAAAGAAGCACTACTAGATTACCTATTAGAAATTGCCACCAAGCATGGCGTTACACTCGACAAAACAAAACAAATAAAACTCTTTAAAGGGGATCTGGAAATTTGTGCCCAAGGCTTGGGTGTTTGGCTAGATCGTAATTCGCCATAGTCAAGTCCTATGACGAAACCTAGTTAATAGTAAGAGCAACAGTAATCTGTGACTTCTTTTACTTTCAACTTAAAGCTTGAATCTTTTGGTACTTCAAATGATGAGCCCTTGACAAAGGTTTGCCACTCGATCTTACCTGGCAGTAGCACATCCATCTCACCAGCCTGAATTTCCATAAGCTCATTGTCATCTGTGCCAAACTCATAATCACCAGGCATCATAATGCCGAGTGTTTTCTTTGAGCCGTCAGCAAAAACAACCACTCGAGATGTCACCTTGCCATCAAAATAAATATTAGCTTCTTTTACTACAGTTACATTTTCAAAATTTGACATAATAATCCTTAAACTTGGTCTAGAATATATTGAGTTAATAGTGGCACAGGACGACCCGTTGCACCTTTTTTAGCACCACTCACCCAAGCGGTGCCCGCAATATCTAAATGTGCCCAGCGATATTTTTTGGTGTATCGTGCTAAGAAACACGCAGCCGTTACTGTGCCCGCCTCACGTCCGCCGATATTACCCATATCTGCAAAATTTGACTTTAATAATTCGTCATACTCATCATCAAGCGGCAGCTGCCAAGCGCTATCTAAAGAGACTTTTCCTGCTGTTAATAAATCGTCGGCTAGTTCTTGATCATTAGCCATTAATCCACAGTGATGTTTACCCAAAGCGACAATTACAGCGCCCGTCAAGGTTGCTGCATCAATCACCACTTCAGGGTTAAACTTCTCCACATAAGTTAGTGCATCACACAAAATCAGACGCCCCTCGGCATCTGTATTAAGAATTTCAATCGTTTGGCCCGACATGCTAGTAACTACGTCACCCGGCTTTGAAGCGTTATGCGCTGGCATATTCTCAACTGCCGGCACAACAATGGTTAAATTAATCTTGGGCTTTATTTCAGCAATAGCACGCATTGCACCAAGCACGGAAGCTGCACCACACATATCATATTTCATTTCATCCATGCCAGCACCAGGCTTCAGTGAAATGCCACCACTATCAAAAGTAACCCCTTTACCCACTAGTACAATTGGCTTAGAGTCGCCATCACCTCGGTAACTCAAGCTGATTAACTTAGGTGCCTCAATAGAGCCTTTAGAGACAGATAACAAAGACCCCATACCTAATTTTCTCATATCGGCCTCTTCGAGCACCTCACAGTCAAGATTAAACTCATTGGCTAATTCTTGCGCCGTCTGTGCTAGATAAGTTGGTGTGCAGATATTAGGTGGCAAGTCACCCAAATGACGTGTCAGTCTCATTCCACTAGCAATAGATCGACCTTGTAGGAGTTCGTGCGCATCATTATATGTAGACTGAATAGCAATATTTTCAAGCGGATCGTCTTGCCCTTGTACACCCACTTGCTGGACTTTATAGCCTGAATCCTTTAATACTCTTGCAGACATTCTATGCCTCCAGCCTTGATCAAAACCCTCGATCTCAACTTGCTCGATCATCGCACTCTTTGCCTGGGTCGAGTTAAGTATAGCGCTTGCTGAGGTCAGTGCTTTAATGTAGTTTTTAGCAGAATTAGGCAGCTCGCCTAAGCCTACAACTAACACTTGCTTAGCCTTAAAACCTTTAACTAGGCTGAGTAATAATGTTGATCCAGGCTTTGACTCAAAGTGATTTAATTTAATCAATTGCTGAACGTTGTCATCAGCAAAATCGATCTTTGAATTGGCAAAAACAACCACCATATCACCGTCAAACTTTTGTATCTGCGTATTGATTAATGAAAATTCCACATTACTTCCTAAATAAAAAATATAATGGCGATATTCTACCTAAAAAGGTAAAATTTATTCATTTTTCCCTTATATTTTTATCATGATTAAATCTTTATTTCTAATTATTGCTCTACTATCCAACTCCTCACACGCAAGCAAAGAGGATGTTATTCAACAATTAAGCCGTTTTTTTGGGGAGATTGATAAGCAAGATATCGTTGCCTCACCTTTTAAAGGTGTATACGAGGTTATTACTTACAATCCTATTGATTCGATGCTGGTTTCTGAGGATGGCAAGTATTTGATTCAAGGGGATGTTGTTGATTTAACCAGTAGAAGCTTAATTCAAAAAAGTGCTAAAGTTAAAAATCTAAAATCATCACTCATCAATGCCATTAACGATGAAGATAAAATCATTTATCAGGCCGGTAATGAAAATTACGTTGTGCATGTTTTTACCGATATTGATTGCCCATTCTGCAAAAAACTTCATCTTGAAATAGATGAGATGAATGATTTAGGTATCACTGTTAAATATCTCGCTGCACCCCTTGCCTCCTTACATCCTAGAGCCCAAGGAAAAATGCAGAAAATTTGGTGTGCTGATGATAGAAAACAAGCCATGAATGAGTACATTCAGAGTAAAGATGTGCCTGATGTCAAAGCATGTGACAACCCAGTTGCCCAGCAATTAGCAATCTCTCAGCAATTAGGCGTGACTGGAACACCTGCAATTTTCTTATCTGATGGCACACATCTACCGGGATATCTACCTGCAAATAAATTGCTCAGAAAAATACAAGAAACCCTTGGAAAATAATACGCGCCTCGTTGCGCTGGATGCAATTTGCTCAGTTGTTCTAGATAAGCGATCTTTATCTTCATTTGAGTACCCAAATCCAGATGATACGCTAGCCAAATCTCTGGTGTTTGGCACTATTCGTTTTTATCATCAGCTTAATGATATTGTTACCGATCTTCTTAACCATTCTTTGGAAAAAGATGACTTGGACATTCACTGCCTAATGCTATTGGGCGCTTATCAAATTCTGTATTCAAAAGTTGCTATTCACGCCAGTATCTTTGAAACAGTTGATACGCTTAATTTTTTAGATAAAACTTGGGCCAAAGGTTTGGTGAATGCCATCTTAAGACAAATTGATCGTGACAAGAATGCATTACTCAAGCAAACTCACTACTCACACCCAACTTGGATGGTGAAAAAAATCAAACAAAATTACCCTGATGATTTTCAACAGATTTTTACACAAAATAACACCCAAGCGCCAATGACGCTTCGTGTTCACCCTAAATTTTCAGCTGAAGACTATCAGCAAAGTCTCGCTAATGAGAACATCCAATCAAGCAAACTAGATGTCGCCCCTCAAGCGTTAGTTCTGGATAAACCAGCTAGTGTTTACAGCTTGCCAGATTTTGACAGTGGCGCCTGCTACGTACAAGATGGATCCGCCCAACTGGCAGCGAGCTTATTAACGCCACAAGGCTCAGATAGAATATTAGACGCCTGTTGTGCGCCTGGTGGAAAAACAACTCACTTACACGAGCTAGCGCCCGATTCTAGCATTGTGGCACTTGATAGCGATTCAGAGCGTCTGGAAAGAGTTGAGCAAAATATCCAGCGCTTTAATATTAAAAATATTGAAATCATTGAGGGTAATGCCCAGCAACAAGATTGGTGGAATGGTGAATTATTTGACAAAATCCTGCTCGATGCACCGTGCTCAGCCACCGGTGTTATTCGCAGACACCCAGATATAAAACTTTTAAGAAAACCGAAAGACATTAAAAATTTAGTCAGCCTTCAGGCGCAAATACTTGCCAACCTTTGGCAGATGCTCAAACCAGGTGGCGTGCTTTTATATGCCACTTGCTCGATTCTAAAAGCTGAAAATGAGGAGCAAATTACTCAATTTTTAGAATCACATCAAGATGCTGAAGAAATTAAAATTAATCTAGATTGGGGTATCGATACCAGCGTTGGCAGACAACAACTCCCAAGCCATAATTTTGACGGGTTTTATTATGCCAAGCTACAAAAACGGGTAGAATAATCTGGTCTTTAATACCAAAGACATAATAACTCTCGGGGGAGAAACATGAAAAAAATACTATTAAGTATTGCAACGCTATTGTTTGTATTTAGCGCACAAGCAGCTAATCCAAAATACGTTATCCAAGTTAGTACGGACGACGCCAGAACGCAAAAAATCGTTCTAAACAATGCCGCTAATTTACAAAAATACTACGGCGCTGATAAAGTCGATGTTGAAATTGTAGCTTACGGCCCTGGGTTAGGCATTTTAACAACGGGCAACAAAAACGCCAGTCGTGTTGAAAAAATGGCGATGACCGATATCACGTTTAGCGCTTGTCAAAACACCATGAACGGCTTCAAGAAAAAGAAAGGTCACTTTCCAAAACTAACTGATGGCGTTAGTATTACACCTTCTGGTGTAGTTCGTATTGGCGAATTGCAACAACAAGGCTATTCTTATATTCGACCTTAGCTGAAAATTAACTCAATAAAAAAGGCGCTAAAGGCGCCTTTTTTATTGTCTATTTATTTCTCTAAAGCAATATCTAACACTTCATCAATCCATTTAACTTTAATGACGTTCAGCTTGCCTTTGATTTTATCTGGCACCTCTGAAAGCTCACGCTCATTATCATCCGGAATAATGACAGTTTTAATGCCGCCACGAAGGGCTGCCAACATTTTTTCTTTTAAGCCGCCAATTGGGGTGATTTCGCCCCTGAGGGTTATCTCACCTGTCATGGCCACGTCTGCTTTAACTTTGCGCCCTGTGAGTACAGACACTAGCGCCGTGCACATTGCTGCACCGGCACTTGGGCCATCTTTAGGGGTGGAGCCATCAGGAACGTGAATATGGATATCCAACTTCTCCTGGAAATCGTTTGCAATACCTAGTTCTTTAGCACGAGTACGAGTAACACTCATCGCTGCTTGGATTGATTCTTTCATCACGTCACCGAGCTGGCCTGTGTAATTAAGCTTGCCTTTGCCTTTATAAGCAGTCGCCTCAATGGTAAGTAAATCACCACCGACTGAAGTCCAAGCAAGACCTGTTACTTCGCCCACTTGATTATTCTCTTCGGCCAAACCAAAACGATGTTTTTTAACACCTAAGTATTTTTCTAAATTTTTATCGGTAATCGTGGCTTTGGTTTTGCGCTTCTTAAGCACCACTTCTTTCACCACTTTTCGACAAATAGTGCTAATGGTTCTATTCAGACCACGCACACCGGCTTCACGCGTGTAGTAACGAATGATATTTAATATGGCTGAATCTTTAAAGCTAATCTCACCAGCTTTAACACCGTTGCTATCCATTGCTTGTTTAATTAAATGACACTTAGCAATTTGCACTTTTTCGTCTTCGGTGTAGCCAGAAAGCTCAATAATCTCCATTCGATCTAACAATGGCTGTGGCAAATCAAGTGAGTTAGCAGTAGCCACAAACATCACCTGAGAAAGGTCGTAGTCCACTTCTAGATAATGATCGTTAAAGGTATGATTTTGCTCTGGGTCTAGCACTTCAAGCATCGCCGATGAAGGATCGCCGCGATAATCACTGGCCATTTTTTCAATTTCATCGAGTAAAAACAAAGGATTTTTAACCTTTACTTTTTGCATTTTTTGTACGATAGAGCCCGGCATGGCACCAATATAAGTACGTCTATGGCCACGAATCTCCGCTTCATCACGAACACCACCTAATGCCATGCGCACGTATTTACGATTAACCGCTTTGGCAATTGATTCACCCAATGAGGTTTTACCCACACCTGGAGGACCTACTAAACACAAAATGTTTGCCTTGTTGTGAGTAACGCGAGTTTGCACAGCCAAGTGTTCAAGAATGCGCTCTTTTACTTTGTCTAGTCCGTAATGATCATCATCAAGAATTTTTTGTGCTTTTTTAAGATCCTTGTTGATAATGGTTTTCTTTTTCCAAGGAACGTCACACAAATTCTCAATATAGGTGCGAATAATTGATGCATCTGAAGATTGTGATGACATGCGTGATAGTTTTTTGAGTTCGCTCTGAGCTTTTTCTTTAGCAGCTTTAGGCATTTTTGCCTTATTAATACTTAACTGTAAATCTTCAATTTCATTTTCATCTTCAGCTTGACCCAACTCTTTTTGGATGGACTTCATTTGCTCATTCAAATAATAATCACGCTGATTGGATTCCATTTGCTTGCGAACACGAGATTGGATTTTATGCTCAGTATCTAGCACTTCAATTTCACTTTGAATAACTGCTAGAATTTTGTCCAGTCTATCCTGGGCATTGTCACCGCCCAATAACTCTTGTTTTTCTGAAACCTTGAGCGCTAAATTGGCAATAATAACGTCACTGAAACGCTCAACATCACTCACATCTTTAAGCATTTTTAACACTTCTTCAGGAATTTTCTTATTAAGCTTTATGTATTTCTCGAAACTTTCTAACGCCAACCTCATCATCGCCTTCACTTCGGTTGCGTTATCTTCTTCCAGAATTAAGTCACTTAGGCGAACTTCACTATAGTCTTCCAGTTCAACAATCGCCTCAACTTTAGCACGTTTAACCCCTTCAACCAAAACCTTAATCGTACCATCTGGCAATTTCAGCATTTGTAAAATGGTGGCTAGAGTTCCCACCTCATGTAAATCATTAAACTGTGGATTTTCAACCTTGTCATCTTTTTGAGTAACTAAGAAAATGTATTTGTTGCCACCCATTGCTTGAGTAATGGCATTAACCGAGGTTTTTCTGCCAACAAATAATGGCATAACTGTGTGCGGGAATACTACTACATCTCTAAGAGGTAATAATGGAACGCTTTCAAGTTTTAAATCGATCTCTTCTACTTCTGGCTTTGTTCCCATAACAACTTAACACCTTTCTTGTTTAATAATTTAGATAGATAGTGGTGAGTGACGTTAATTTCAAGTATCCACTGCCCGTAATCATCCACCTTTTCGTTGTGGATATAGCCAATATTATGAATTTCACTACGAATATAAGCACTTTTCACATCTAACTCTATTTTGGCTCGAGTCATCATACCACTCAGCTGCTCTGCGAGCGCTTGATATAATAAATCAACCCCTTCTCCGGTTTGGCTAGAAATCCAAACTCGATACACCCTGCCAGACTCATCTCGATCTAGACGCGGCACAAAATTTTCCAAGCAATCGATTTTATTCATGACCAAAATTGTTGGAATTTTACCGGCACCAATTTCTTCAATAATTTCGTTAACTTGGTCGATTTTCTCAATATTGTATTCATCTGCTGCATCAACAACATGAAGAAGCACATTAGAGCGCTTAGTTTCCTCCAAAGTTGATTTAAAAGCATCAACAAGGTCATGTGGCAAGTCTTGAATAAAACCTACTGTATCGGCTATGACCGCCTCCCCTGAAGCGGGCAAAATAACACGCCTAATAGTAGAGTCTAAAGTTGCAAATAATTGATCATGGGCAAATACCTTAGCATCAGTTAAAGTATTAAATAAAGTGGATTTTCCCGCATTGGTATAGCCAGCCAGAGCAATCATAGGGAGTTCATTTTTAGTACGTGATTTTCGGCCCAAATCTCTCTGTTTATGCACCTTGTCTAAACGCTTGGTAATATTTTTAATACGCACTGCGATCAAGCGTTTATCGGTTTCTAGTTGCGTTTCACCAGGGCCACGCATACCAATACCGCCTTTTTGTCTTTCTAGGTGAGTCCAACCACGTACTAAACGTGTCGATAAGTGCCTGAGCTGCGCAAGCTCAACTTGTAATTTACCTTCAAATGAGCTTGCTCTGAGCGCGAAAATATCCAGAATAAGGCCGGTGCGATCCATCACTTGACACTGCAAGGTTTTTTCTAAATTTCGCTCTTGGGATGGGGTTAACTCGGGTGAAAAAATCACTAAATCTAGCTCTAAATCTTGCACCATTTGAGCAATTTCATCCACCTTTCCAGTGCCAATAAAATATTGAGCGAGCGTTGTATTGCGATTAACTTGGATGGTTTTAACAATCTTCAAACCCGAGGATTGAGCTAATTCTTTAAACTCTGACTTAGCATTGTGAATGTTTCGAGTGCTTGGTAATTCAACATACACCAACAAGGTGCGCTCACCTTGCCCTACTGCATCTTTTTGACGGTCAAATAATTCCAACGATAAAACCTAACTGGCTTTTTTATCTGATATTGATTTTTTCTCAGATTTATAAACGATAAGTGGCTCTTTGTCTTTTTCTACCACGCTTTTATCAATCACCACTTCAGCAACATCTTTTAGAGAAGGTAGCTCAAACATAGTATCTAATAACAAGTCTTCCAAAATTGAACGCAAGCCACGAGCACCTGTTTTGCGCTTAATGGCTAATTTTGCAATAGCAAGCAACGAGGCTTTTCTGAAGGTTAATTTAACCGACTCTAGCTTGAAAATCTCTTGGAATTGCTTAACGACTGAATTTTTCGGCTTGGTTAGAATTTGCACTAATGCTGCTTCATCCAGCTCACCTAAAGCAGTTTGTACAGGCAATCTGCCAACCAACTCTGGAATTAGGCCAAACTTAATTAAATCTTCTGGCTGAATTAAATCAAATAAATCTGTGAGTGTTTTCTTTTCGTTGTTATCTTTAACGGCTGCAGCAAAACCTATGCCTGTTACCTTCTCAACGCGCCTATTGATAATAGCATCCAAGCCATCAAACGCACCACCACAAATAAACAAAATCTTTGAAGTATCAACATCAATGGTTTCTTGATTAGGATGCTTACGCCCACCTTGTGGTGGCACAGAGGCAACTGTACCCTCGATGAGTTTAAGCATAGCCTGCTGAACACCTTCACCTGAAACATCACGAGTAATAGATGGCGAATCAGAACGTCGCGAGATTTTATCAATCTCGTCTATAAAAATAATACCGCGCTCTGCACGCTCTGGATCAAAATCACATTTTGATAATAGATTTTTAATGACATTCTCAACATCATCACCTACATAACCAGCCTCAGTTAACGTTGTTGCATCGGCCACAGTAAAAGGTACATCTAGGATACGTGCTAACGTTTGTGCCAATAAAGTCTTACCAGACCCTGTTGGCCCAATCATTAAGATATTAGACTTATCTAACTCGACATCATTGGCAATGTAGTCATTTTTTAGACGCTTATAGTGATTATAAACCGCCACTGACAAGACTTTCTTAGCATGATCTTGTCCAATGACATAATCATTTAGAAAATCACGAAGCTGTATAGGGGTGTAGTCCCAATCCTTATAATCCTCAGTTACCTTTTGAATGGCTTGCTGTTCAATTAAGTCATGACAAGTTTCAATACATTCGTTACAAATATAGACACCTGGTCCGGCAATTAAACGCTCGACTTCAGATTTTTCCTTGCCGCAAAATGAACAAGAGAGTTCTTTTTTATCGTCTTCTATCATGCTTAGCGCTTGTCCAGCACTTGATCAATAAGACCATATTTAGCTGAATCTTCAGCTGACATAAAGTTGTCTCTATCTGTATCTTTTTGAATAGACTTCAAGCTTTGCCCAGTATGAGTTTTTAAGATGGTATTGAGCTTTTCTCTCACGGTTAAAATCTCTTGAGCGTGAATATCGATATCACTTGCTTGACCAGAAAACCCGCCTAATGGCTGGTGAATCATCATCCTTGCGTGTGGCAATGCAAAGCGCTTATCTTTAGCACCCGCCGTTAACAATAGTGCGCCCATTGACGCAGCTTGACCAATACACAAGGTAGATACGTCTGGCTTAATAAATTGCATGGTATCGTAAATTGCTAATCCAGCACTAACCGAGCCACCTGGTGAATTAATATATAAATGAATATCTTTATCCGGGTTCTCAGACTCTAAAAATAGCAACTGAGCCACTACCACATTCGCCATGTAGTCTTCAACTGGACCAACCAAAAATATAATACGTTCTTTTAAAAGGCGTGAATAAATATCATACGACCTTTCGCCTCGGGCAGATTGCTCCACCACCATTGGTATTTGATTCAGGTTGTTGATATCCATTTAGGCTTGCTCGGTAATCTCTGTAAATTTCTTTTTAACTGTTTTAATTTTGGCGTCTTCTAAAATTTTATCTTGCACCATTTTTTCAACAATCATCAGCTCGACGCTTGATTTTCTTGAAACATCTTGGTTGTAATAGTCAACCATTTGCTGTGCATTTTCACCATAAGCTTGTGACATCTCTTGAATTCTAGCGTCAATTTGCTCCATGCTTGCTTGCATTTGATTGTCGCTGGCAATTTGTCCAACTAACAAACCAAGTTTAACACGACGCTCTGCTTCGTCATTAAATAATGAAGCTGGCATATCTGCTTGAGGCGTCTGGCCTTGTTGTTGCATACGCTCTTGCATTTCAGCTAGTAAGTTTTGTGCTTCACCATCGATACTACCTTGAGGTACATCAAATTTATTTGCTGCTGCTAAAGCATTAAATAGTGAATCTTTATTAATCTGATCAATACGCCCGTCAATCTCTGTGCGCATTTGTTCTTTCATGCTAACCAACAAAGCATCCATGTCTTTTTCGCCAAATTTCTTAGCAAATTCTGCATCTAGCTTAGGCTCTTTTGGAGAGCCTACTTCATTAATTGTAATGTTAAATTTAACAGGCTTGCCTGCTAAATGTGTTGCGTGATAATCTTCAGGGAAATTCACATCAAGATCAACAGTTTTTCCAGCAGCAACATCCGTAATACTTTCTTCAAAGCCAGGAATCATAGTGCCTTTACCAATGACTAATTTAAAATCTTTAGCTTCACCACCTTCAAACGTCTCGCCATCAATCGTACCCACAAAATCCATGGCTACACGATCACCCTCTTTAGACTTGCGCTTAACTGTTTTAAATTCGATCAGCTGCTCTTGCAAACCATTAAGTGTTCTTTCTTCATCAGCTTTAGTAATATCAACCTTAACCTGCTCAACCTCTAACTTAGAGAAGTCTGCAATCTTAACCTCTGGAAATACTTCAAATTCAACTGTGTAAGAAAAATTATCCTCGCCTTCTGCGTCAACTTTGCTAACTGATGGACGCGCTGCAGGTGTTACTTTTGCTTCAGTTAATGCGTCAACTAATGTCTCATTTACGATTTCATTTACCGCATCAGATTTGGCGTTATCTCCAAAGCGCTGCTTTACCATTGAGACAGGAACTTTGCCTTTTCTAAAACCGTCAATGCTCACTTGAGAAGCCATCGTCTTTAAGATTTTGTCAACCTTTTGGTTAAAAGTATCAATTGATACATCTACTGTTAATGATCTTTTTAGACCTTCTAATGTTTCTAGTGAAGTTTTCATGCGTATTAAATCCGTCTCTTTGTTTATATAAAACGCTCAATTATACCTAAATTGCAGACAATAAAAAAGGCAGTAAATACTGCCTTTTCTAGATTTAAACAAAGTCTTTAATGCAAGCCAGAAATATACTGAGATAGTGCCTCGATTTCTGCATTAGTCAAATCCTTAGTAAACTCAATCATCATTTTGTAATCATCGTTAGTTCTAGCAGGTGTTTTTGCTTCTGTTTGCGTATTGATAGAAACTTGACGAAAATCTTTTAATTGCTTAGACGTGTAGGCAGTATGCTGAGAAGCAAGTGCTGGGAAGCCTGCTGATGGAATGCCGGCACCTTGAGGACCATGACAAGCCATACAAGCAACAATCCCTCTTTCTTTGTCGCCACCACGATATAGTTTTTCACCGAGTGCAATATTTGCAGCCTTACTAGTAACACCTTGGGCAATAACTTGCTTAGAGAAATAAGCCGATAAATTTGCCATGTCTTCTGCTGTTAACGCAGCAACAATGCCTGCCATTAAGCCGTCTTGACGCTTATTTGTTTTAAAATCTTGAAGCTGTTTAAGAAGATAACGCTCACCTTGTCCTGCCAACTTTGGAAAATTTGGTACCATTGAATTACCATTGGCGCCATGACATGCAGTACAGGTTGCAGATTTAACCTTGCCTTTAGCTGCGTCACCCGCAGCAGAAGTGTGAGTGGAAACAAAGGCTAATGCCGCTACAAAGATCAAAGCTAATTTATTCATAATAATGCGTCTCTTTTTTTAGAAAAAAATAAGCCGATATTATACGTTAATATCGGCTTATTAAAATTACGAAATGCACCTCAAGGATGCTAAGTAATTTATTGTCCTGCTAGATAGTCAGCAATTGCTTGCTCTTGACCAGCCGCCATTGGCGCCATTGCATTCATTGTAGGATCTACACGTGTGCCTGATTGAAAGTCTTTTAACTCTTTCACAACATCAAGATCTGGACGTGCTGATTTGGCTAATGATGGGTAAGTTGGAATTGCTGACTTACCACCTGCACCATGACAACCAGAACAACCTAATGCATCAAATGAATTTGCCTGAACTGTGCCCATTGCCATTGTAGCTGCAGCTACTAATAAAACCTTTCTCATTACTCTCTCCTTATTTTTTAATAATATAAAATAGTAAGTAGTTCAAAGACCACTAATTTTCGATTATACACAGTTTTAACAAATGCGTAAACACTACCACCAAGCCAAATTCCTACTCTCATGCCCTTCTTTAAAGGGCTGTCCACCTGACGAAGGTTTTGAAGTTATCTTTGCCGGAAGATCCAATGCAGGCAAGTCAAGCTCAATTAATACCCTTACCATGCAAAATAAATTAGCCAAAGTTTCTCGTACACCGGGGCGCACTCAGCATTTGGTATTTTTTGAGCTGGATAAAGATAGACGTTTGGTGGATTTGCCAGGCTATGGCTACGCCAAAGTACCAGATCATGTTAAAAAACAGTGGCATCTGGATATGAGCGAGTATTTCGACAAGCGTGATTGTCTGCGTGGCGCTGTCTTAGTGATGGATGTACGTCATCCACTCAAGCCTTTTGATAAAATGATGTTAGAGTGGTGTGTTAGTATCAATCTACCCACACAAATTATCTTAACCAAGGCTGACAAACTTAAAAAAGGTGCAGCAGCCAATACCTATCAACAAATTAAAAAAGAGATTAAAAACCATCCTTATGTAGATGTTCAGCTTTTCTCCAGCCTTAAAAAACAAGGACTGGATGAACTCTGGGGCCGACTTGACACTTTTTTTGGCTACATCGACTAAATGGATATTGATGCTGACCTGAGCCATATTGCCACAACAGATACCATTGTTGTTGCTAACAATCGCCAAGTTCTAGCTTTTAAACACACTTTTTCAAAGCGACACCCCCTTGTACAATTGCCAAATATCTTATCTTGGCAACAGTATCTTCAGTATTATTGGAAGTCGCAGCATGTTCATAGCGCTCTACGACTAATTGATGCTACTGAACAGCGTTATTTAATTGAGTCCTCACTTAAACAATTTGAGCAATCTTGCCACGCACAACTCATTAATGAAGTCATTAAAAACTATGACTACTGTGCTAATCATTTAATTACTTTGGATATTTTGATTCAGTCTAAAGTGCAAATTTGCGAAGTTTTTGCCAATTGGATCAAGCACTACCAGCAAGTTAAGCGTAATTTAAATTTAATCGATATCAATGACATACCTGCGCTTATATTGGAAGATACCAGCACCTTTCAATCGCCTTATATCTATGGTTTTAAAACACTAACACCAATACAAAATAAAATATTTGGCATGCTTGATCATCATGTTATTCATGCTCAGTACACACATAAAACCGAGCAAAAGTGCTTTGACACTACGCTAGATGAAATCAAAGCGGCAGCTCTTTGGGCAAAACAACAACAAGACGAAAACCCTAATCAGTCGATTGCTATTGTTTGCCCTCAATTAAGCGAGCTTCAATATCAGCTTAGTTCGATTTTTGATCAAACGTTTAATAATTTATTAGTAGAAACAGGGCGAAAATCTTACAATATTTCCCTGGGATTAGCCCTATCTCAATATACGCTCATCCAAGACCTACTCAATCTACTCGAGCTAAATGAGCAACTAAAAACTGACAGTATTAATACCAAGCTTTTTAATCAAGTCATTATCAGCGTTTATATTCAAGGCTATCAACTTGAGCGCAGTGCGCGACATCTCCTGGCTAATCATGCATTATCCTTATCACTAGAATCTTTTCAACTAGAGCACATACAAGAGGCTTTAGACCAATGTCCAATCCTATTGGCAATGATTAAAACCAACAAAAATCATGCGCTAATAACCCAATTATTAAGCGAGCACTTGCTAAGCTTTAACGCAACACTTAGCCACTGGGGATTTGCGACAGACCGACAACTAAGTAGTAGTGAGTATCAACTATTCAATAAGTATATAAACAGTGCGTTAAAGCTTAACAACCTCTCGCTACATCATAAAAAATGTTCTGAGAAAAAAGCACTTCAACTACTCAAAGATATCACTAATCAAGTTGTCTTTCAGGCTCAATCAGGTAAGGCTAGTATTCAGATTATTGGCTCTTTAGAGGCAGAAGGCCTGCATTTTGACCAAGCCTGGGTACTGGGAATGACGCATGATTTCCTGCCCGCCAATCTAAATTCACCGAGATTTATCAGCACAGATCTTGCTATCCACCATCAAATTCCACATAGTAGTTACGAGTTAATTCAAACCGATGCACAAAATACACTAAACAACTTACGCTCACTATCAAGTCAGGTAGTTTTTTCCTATGCGAAGTCACACCTAGGACTGGAACAATTGCCTTCGCCTTTAGTGCACTTTGAGGATGATAGCATTTGTCAGCCAGATACTAAGACAACCCCCCATTTAACTGAATCTATTCACGATGAAGTCACGACCAAATTCACACACAACGAGGTTAAATCTGGCGTTAATTTACTCAAAAATCAAATGGCTTGCGCCTTTAAAGGATTTGCACATCGACTGAATTTAACACACTATGATGATCCACATATTGGCCTTGATAGGCGTGAACAAGGCAATGCTATTCATAATGCTTTGCACTATCTCTATCAGGAAGTTGAAACCAAAGAGGCACTATTGCAACTAGACCCAGATGAGCTTAAAACATTGATTGATCAAAAAGTTTATTCGGCGCTCAAACGTCACGACAATTCTGGCTATAAAGCCATTGAAAAAATTAGACTGGCACAACTATTACATAAATTTGTCAAAACTGACAAAGATCGAGAGAATTTTCGGGTGCTGGCCACCGAGCAAAGTATTCGGGTGGATATTGCCGGGCTAAGCTTCAATACACGCCTTGATCGCTTAGATCAAATGGAAAATGGCGACCACATTGTGTTTGACTACAAAACAGGTGATACCTCAACTGCTAAATGGTGCTCGACAGATATTGCCGAGCCACAATTACCTATTTATAGCGTAACTAACCACACACAAGGCGCTGCTTTTATTGAGCTTAATTCGAGTGGTGTCAGCTTTAAAGGCTTGTCTAAAGACCCTGACTCCCTACCAAAACAATCCACCAGAAAAGGTAAATGTCTTGAATGGGATGAGCAGCTAATTAGCTGGGAAAATCGATTAGACCAAGCGAGCCAGGCATTTCAATCAGGACAGGCGCAAGTCCTGCCGAACAAAACAGCTTGTGATTATTGTGAATTTGATTTACTTTGTCGTATTCAAAAATAATGCAATAATCGCTTTTTTCTCATCGACAATCGCTTGAGCGATATTCACCTTATCCAGTGAAGCAATATCAATTGAACTCAACTGATCTTTAAGCTTGATAATTGCACCAACTTCAACTGATAATAATTGAAAAACATTAAGTAAATCTTCGAATCGATCTTTACGCCTGAGCGCATCAGTCTTAGCGAAAAATTCATAAATTGCATCCTCTGTTTGCTCATCAAATAATTTAACAAATGAGTAAAACTGGGCACTTAGCCTGGCTAATTGCTCATATTGCTTAGGTGCCTTTAGTTGTTGGCACAGCTTAACAACATCGCCCGGGCTTTCGTTAACCAGCCAAAGACAAAACTTCAAATGCGCTTGATTGGTCTTTAGTCCATCTAAAAACTCAAATTGATTTTCATGGCTTGAATGTTGCTTAGTTGATAATGGCGTAAACACACGATCATAGGCGCCACATGCCGCTAATACTTTAAAAAAAGCAGAAGGTGTGGCATAACAGAGTGATTTTTCCAATTCTTTAAAAACACGCTCAGGAGTAAGCGCATCCACCTCACCTGAAACAACCATAGTCTTCATCAGCTGATGCGTTTCGTGCGCTACCTTAAAGCCAAAAGGTTTGAACCGTGCTGCAAAGCGAGCAACCCGCAGCACACGCACTGGATCTTCACTAAACGCATTAGAAACATGACGTAATAAGCCATTATTCAAATCAGACTGTCCGTCAAATGGATCAAACAACTCATCACTATTGCGCACATCTTGAGCAATAGCATTAATGGTTAGATCACGGCGAGATAGATCCTGTTCAAGGGTTACCGCTTTTGAGGTATCAAATTTAAAACCCTTGTAACCTTTCCCAACTTTACGCTCAAGCCTGGCAAGTGCATATTCTTCTTGTGTACCAGGATGTAAAAAGACTGGAAATTCTTTACCCACTTGGCGATAACCCAAATCCAACATTTCCTCAGGTGAAGCGCCAACCACCACCCAATCTTTCTCAGTATCGTCATTTGCGACACCTAATAGATGATCACGCACCGCACCGCCAACTAAATAAACTTTCATACTTATGGGAAGAATTTTATTAATTCTCATATAATACACGAATGGATTTAGATAACTTAACGCCCGAACAGTTTAGAGTTACACAACAGTGTGGCACCGAAGCACCCTTTTCGGGTGAATACGTTAGCCATCATGAACTGGGCAACTATGTGTGTGTTTGTTGTGGTCAAATACTCTTTTCATCGGCCACTAAATTTGACTCCGGTACAGGCTGGCCGAGCTTTTACGATATTGCCAAGGCTGACAGTATCACTCTAATTGCAGACAATACACACGCTATGGTGCGCACTGAAGTTAGCTGCAAAAAATGTGATGCCCATCTTGGCCATGTATTTTCAGACGGCCCTGCACCTACTGGCCAACGCTACTGTATTAATTCAGCTTCACTAGGATTTAAAAAAACATAATGCATATTCATATTCTTGGTATAGCTGGCACCTTTATGGGCTCACTCGCTCTAATTGCCAGACAGCTTGGGCACAGAGTTACTGGCCAAGATCAAGGTGTATACCCACCCATGAGCACTCAGCTTGACGAACAAAATATTAAGTACACGCACGGCTACCATCTAGCCGACATGCCTAAGGCTGATATATTCATTATTGGCAATGCATTGTCACGAGGAAATGAGTGTGTTGAAGAGATTCTTAGCAAACAATACACTTATACGTCAGGTGCGCAGTGGCTGAGTGAAAACGTACTACGTGATAAGTGGGTATTGGCCATCTCTGGTACTCATGGCAAAACCACCACCGCTAGTATGCTGGCCCACATTCTTGAATATGCCGGCTACAATCCTAGCTTTTTAATTGGTGGTGTAGTCGAAGACTTTGGCGTCTCATCACGACTCACTGATTCAAACTTTTTTGTCATTGAGGCAGATGAATACGACACTGCTTTTTTTGATAAACGCTCGAAATTTGTCCATTACCATCCAAAAACTTTGGTGATTAATAATCTTGAGTTTGATCATGCTGATATTTTTGACTCAATCAAAGACATTCAAAAACAATTTCATCATCTTATTCGAACCATCCCTAGCGATGGATTAATCCTTTCCCCAGAAAATCAACAAGCGATTAATGAAGTGCTTGAGCAAGGTCTTTGGTCTGCCCAAAAGATCATACCTACTGAGCAATTACACATCACTGATATGGGCACAAGTTTTAAAGTGGAAAGTGCACAAGTAGATTGGCACTTGCTCGGTGAGCACAATATGCAAAACGGCTTAAGTGCAATCTATGCCGCTCACCATGTTGGCGTACCTTTTAAGGTTGCTTGCGAAGCGCTAAATCAATTTAAAGGAGTTAAGCGGCGTTTAGAGCTTAAACATCAAACGGATAAATTTACCCTTTATGACGACTTTGCCCATCACCCGAGTGCCATTCAAACAACACTATCAGGCTTGCGCAACAAAGTGGGTAGAGCACCTATTATCGCCATTGTAGAGCTTAGATCTAACACCATGAAATCTGGCGTACACCAGCAAACATTGGTTGATGCACTAAAAGAAGCTGATCAAGTCTTTATTCTTAGACCTTCAAACAGCGACTGGAATATAGACACCTTATTCAAAGATTACAATCTATTTAACTCTGTTGATGAGCTGGTTGATTCGCTCAGTCGTCTTCAGCAAGGCCATTTGGTGGTCATGTCAAATGGTAGTTTTGATGATATTTTTAACAAACTAATTAAAAACCTATGAAACCAATTGCAATCGCTCTAACTGGCGCATCGGGTATGCCGTATGCACTCACTCTGCTTAAAGAACTTGTTAAAACTCAAGAGCTTATTTATGTAATGATTTCAACCGCGGCCAATACTGTTATCGCCATGGAAACCGATCTTAATTTAGGTGGCGACACTCAGTCTATTGAAAAAAATCTTGGTCAATATTTGAATGCTAAAGATGGTCAAATTGAAGTATTTTCTAAAAATCAGTGGACAGCGCCAGTTGCTTCAGGCTCTAACCCGCCACGTGCAATGGTAGTATGCCCTTGTACCATGAGCACACTCTCAGCAATTGCCCATGGCGCAGCCGACAACCTTATGCACCGTGCAGCTGATGTGGTCATTAAGGAGCAAAAAAAGCTCATTTTAGTACCTAGAGAAACCCCATATTCAGCCATTCACTTGGAGAATATGCTCAAACTATCTCGCCTAGGCGTGGTGATCATGGATGCCAATCCTGCATTTTATCAAAATCCGACTTGCATTCAAGATTTGGTTGATTTTGTGGTGGCCCGCATTCTAGACCACTTAGAGGTTGAGCACGATCTTCTACCACCTTGGCAAGGTTAGTAATATGTAATAGGCCTTGCCTATTACATTAAAAAGCGAGTACAGTTATGCCTAAAAAAGCCAGGAAGATGGCGAAGAATTTTTTAAGCTTTTTCCCATCTACACGGTGCGCAGTTTTTGCTCCTAGCGGGGCAAAAATAACACTCATCACTACAATACTAACAAGCGCCTGCATTTGAATAAAGCCCAATCCTGACGCTGTGGATTCAATATTCCAACCAGCCACAATAAATCCTAGTGCACCAGCAATTGCAATAGGCAGTCCGACGGCGGCTGAAGTGGCAATGGAATTTTTAATATCAACATTGTTATAAGTTAAAAATGGCGTAGTCATTGTACCTCCACCAATACCAACAATGGCAGACACTAAGCCAATAATATAGCCTACCACACGCCACACCCAGTTTGCTAGATGATCAATGTGGCGACTGCTACTTAAGCCAAAATACAAAATAGCTGCTACTGTCAATTCAAATCCAGCAAAAAACAGTCGCATAAAGTCAAAACTCATGAGTTGAGTTAGTAGCGCCCCACTAAAAGCACCCAATAAAATTGTCGGTGTCATTTTTTTAAAATAATGCCAATGAATAGCGCCGTGCTGATGATGCGCTCTAACACTTGAGATTGAGGTAAAAATAATCGCTGCCAGTGCCGTGCCAACAGCACTGTGCATGAGTATGGATTGATCAATATGCCCTGCCAATAAATACAGCAATACTGGCACCATAATCAGCCCCCCTCCTACGCCTAACAGGCCAGCAATAAAACCTGAAAATGCGCCCAGAAGCAACAGCGGAATTATTTCAGCCATGTATCCACCGATTCAATCAGAAGCTCATCTCTGTCATTAAAAAAGTGATCTGCTGTCACCATTTTTTGTGTGTAGTTTGCATTATCTTTGGCCGCTTGAGCTCTGGTTTGAACACTATCCAGAACGGACACAATATCTTCATCGCCATATAAGTCCAGGACAGGAATGGTTAGTTTGGATAAATATTGTGCATTGTCACCCGGCATGCCAATTCCGACAAAGCGATTAAATGGGTGTTTATTATTGGCCAAATAATGAGTTGACATGACACTGCCTAAACTATGTGCAATCAGCACATTCGCGATTAAATCATTTTGGTGTAAATAATCGGCCGCCGCCTGAATGCGAAGATCCGCTTGGGGAAATACTGCTCGATAAGCACCTGCATGCGCTTCATTATCTAACACTGGCATTTGAATAGAAAGTGTATTAAAACCTTGAGTTGTTAAAGCCACACGCACAGGCTGGATGACTTGCTGCCAATCTGGATGCACGCCCAAACCATGCACAATTACGGCAGTTTTTTGTGTATCAGTTTCACTCGGCGTATATATCGACATAAATTCGTGATCGTTCGCCGTTAGCCAAACAACATCGCCATCCATTAGTCCATCTTCTATTTGTTGCGCCCAACGCTTTTCTTTGGCGTAATCAGGTAGCGTTTGTGCATTGACTAGAGTGCTGGCTAATAACAACATGATTAGTAGTTTCATTTTATTTTTCCGATTCAAGAGATACTAAATTATAAGATAAAAATTTACGAAATAATGCAAATGACTCATTTGGCGTAAAAAATATTAAAAATAAAGAAAATATTAAATAAACAGCACTTATTGGATAAAAAATACCAAAATTATGGATTTTTTTTGATTTATATAGAAAAAAGATAAAAAAAAGAGCGATATTCGCAGGAGAAGAGTATGAAAAAACAACTTTTTAGGCGGATATCACTCAGAATTTACTTGTATTGGTAAAATTTCCAAAAAAATTCAACCTACAAGAGGTGTGCTAAATATAACCTTCTTGGGGAGAGGGTTTAAATATTTTAGTATTTGATATTTAACACAAGCTCATTTTACAAAACATAAATTGAAATTCCTATAGCGGTATACCTTATTTCTGCCGAAAAAAACCATTAACCGTGATTGTGACCACCTTCTAGAGGGATTTTAATTGTGAATTTTGCCCCATATCTAGTATTAACAACTCTAATATCACCCTGAAAATTATCTTGAATAATTTTTTTACTCATATATAAACCCAAGCCAGTTCCATTTAAAGATTTGGTCGAAACATAAGGCTCGAATATGGTTTCAATAATTGATTTATCAATACCGCCTGCATTATCCTCCAGGACAATATCAAGTGAATTTTTATGTGCAGTAGTGTGAATTGAGATTGTTGGATTACTAACCTTTGTTTCAGCGATCTGATCAATAGAATTTTGAATCAAGTTAATCATTACATGGCGTAATTCTCTAGCATAACCAACAATTTCTAGTCCTGGTGGAATACTAGTATTAATTTTAATATGATGTCTAACAATCAAACCCTGGAGCACTTCTAGTACGCTATTAATGTTTGCACACACTGCAAATAACTCTTTTTGTTTATCAGGATGGAAAAAATCTCTAAAATCTGCCAACAACTGATTTTGATCCGACATCATGGTTTCTGTCTTTTCCATTTGAGTATTTAAAAATTGTGCATCAGTGGCAGATATTTTCATAGACCTAAGCTTAGTTTTAACGGTACCAACACTCAGCATCATGGCTGTTAATGGCTGCTTCCACTGATGGGTTAAGATCGCAATCATTTCACCCATAACCACATGGCGTGATTGGGAAATTAGCCGACTAATATTGGCTTTATTTTGTAATTCAATCTTTGTTTTGGCTTTTTTCAAAAAATACAGCCAAAGTACAATAAAGATAATAACCGTCATTAAAATTCCCAAATAGAGTGCCACTTCTTTTTTCTGAACACCTAGCACAACGGGGGTTGCACGCCATTTTCTTTGAATTCGGTTAATTTCAGAAGGACCAACAACGTCCAGCGCCATATTAATAATCTCCACTAATTCCGGCCAATCTTTTCTGACGGCAAAATATATATGACTCGGCTCTTTAAACGCATTATCATCAATTCTAAGTTGTGTCATTTGATGCGAATTTAGCAAGGCCGTAGCCGCATCTAAAAAAACAACCGCGGCATTAGCTTCGCCACTAATAACCGCTTGCAAAGAGGCCAATGTTGTCGGTTTAACCAGTAGCTCAATCGGATCTTTTTGATCAGCCAGTCGCTGATATGCAGGATAGTCTTTGGTTACGGCCACTTTCTTACCGTGCAAAGACTCCAGAGAATAAACCATTCGTCCATTAACCATAGATTTTGTTCTAATCATTGGGTGATTTTTTGTTGTTACAATCACCATATTGTTTTGCATGTAAGGCTTTGAATATAATAAGTATTGCTGTCTAGCTTTAGTTTTGGCAATAGCTGGCAATACATCCAAGGTATTGGATTGCGCCTGATTAATAACCTCACTCCAGCTAATACCTGATACCGGCTGCATACTCACACCAAGCTGCTGGCTTAACAATTTAACAACATCAGCTGAAATACCTAGATATTCACCACGATTATCTTTATATTCTATGGGGTAGAAGCCTGGATCAACACCCAGTCGAATGCTAGGATGCTCTAATAGCCATTTTTTTTGACTAGGTGTTAACACTAACTTCTTTTCAGTGGCGGCGTCTTCATAGACGAAATCACGTAAATTAACTGACTTGCTAATGTAGCCTGATTGAGTAAATGTTCGCAAAATTTGTTGCCAAAATTCTTGTCGCATACTACCCATTTCAACTTTTAAAGGTTGTACCAACTTAGCCATTTCTCGCGCTTCAAATTGCAGATGTTCACGTGATTTATTTTGTGTATTGTATTTTTTTAAAATTACATCAATGGTCTCATCGACATGAGAAAAAGCATACTTCCAACCTTCTAAACTGGCCTGTCGAAATTTACTCACACGGATAGGATGTTGCTCCAGCTCTTTTTCAGTGGTTACTAAAAGATCGCTGTAAATTCCTAAACCGTAATCATCTGGCGAAATGTAACGATATTCAATTCCTTGTTTTTTTAGCCAAAACCCCTCATTAGATTGATATGCAGCAACCGCATCTGTGCGATCATTAATCAAGTCATCCATACTAAAGTCTGGCGCTTGATGAATATAATCTTGTGTAGATAAGCCGGCACGCTTTAACATGGAGGAGATAATGAATTGATCCGCCTGGGCCATAGAAATTCTTTTATTGCGCAAATCGGCTGCTGTTTTAATGTTTGAGCTTTTTTTAACCAGTAAAACTAAAGGAGAGTTTCTACTAATGGCATATAGAGACACCAAAGGCTCATCTTCAGATCTTAATTTTAAGGCTTCAATCCCCGACGTTGCAAATTCAACTTTACCCTTGAGCAGTAGCTCGGTAGGAGTATGCTCAAGATTCACCTCGCTAATCTCAACTTCAATATTTTGCGCTTGATAAAAGCCTTTTTCCTTGGCCATGTAATAGCCTGCAAATTGAAATTGATGCTTCCATTGCAGAGCTAACTTCACATGATCTATATACTCAGCATGGCCAGCTAAAGCATGCAAAGAGATCAATAAAACTAAACTGAGTGCTTGCTTGATTAAGCGTTGCATGCTAAAGCCGACCCTAGTGGTTTTAGTTTTGGCAATGTTGTAATCAACAGTGCAAGAGAATCGACGTTCATTTTTTTCATCACCGAGGCTCGATGCTTTTCAACCGTTGAGATTGATGAGCATAATTGTTGCGCAATATCATGATTTGTCACGCCTTTAATAATTAAGTCAAACACTTCACACTCTTTAGGGGTGAGGGTTTTGTAATCATTAACAGCCACCAAACTAGGCTTAAAATTATCAATAGCGCCCATAACCCTGTCTAACAATACATCTGTTGAAACTGGCTTTTCGATAAAATCTGCTGCGCCTAATTTCATCGCCTCTACGGCCATTTTGACGGTGGATACCCCGGTGATAAACACGGTAGGTCTAAGATGTGCAACTTTATTAAGCTCAGATAATAGATCCATGCCGGTCATATCGGGCATGGAAATATCACAAACTAAACAACCTTGAGTGTCATCTAGTTGCTTAAGATAGTCAACAGCTGAGGAAAATGAGCGAGTTTTGAAGCCTAACAAATCAAAAAACACAACCAGGGAGTTTAAAATATTTTCATCATCATCAACAATGAAAATTGTATTATCAAGAAGAGTTTTATCTAGCAACATAGGCCTAAGTATAAAGACAATTTCAAGGATAGTTTTAGATGATTGAGCATTTTAATCACGATAAATTTTCCGATAAATAATTCTACTGCCAGCTTTAATCTCGACAAAATTACAATCACCTGGTGAACGGCGGTATTCAAATTCTTTAATCAACTCCATACAATGCCTACTACTATTACACCTTAAAGTACCACTAGAACCCATATTATCATTCATGTGCAGGGTTAAGGTATGGTGATTGGCACTCACTGACCACATACCGCCAAGCCCCATCAGCAATAGTGTCACTTTTATAATCATTCTGAAGGACAGTTAGCAGATAAACAACAGTATTCAGACTTGCCACATGTATACGCAAAAACAAGCCCTGCTAAAAAAATCATGCCAATCATAATCTGTAAAAAAAATTCCATTATGTTTCACTCCTATTGTTAAAGATACCAAATGCATCAAATGCAAATCTTATCTCTTTAAAAAAAATATAACAACATTATAATATGATTATATTCATATAAATATAGCGGGATTCCACATAAATTTAACCTGAAAATCAATGACGAAAAAAAACACCTTAAAAGGTGTTTTTTCTTATTTTCTTACTATGACCATTGACAGGGTCAATGTGATTATTTATTAACAGTATCTTTTAATGCTTTACCTGCTTTAAATGCGGCCACTTTAGAGGCTTTAATTTGAATTGTTGCACCAGTTTGAGGATTACGACCACTACGAGCAGCACGCGCTCTAACAACAAAACTACCAAAGCCTGTTAATTGCACTGTATCTTCTTTAGACAAAGCGCCGGTAATGGCATCTGTTGTTGCGTTTAATGCACGAGTTGCATCTGCTTTAGATAAGCCTGATTCTGATGCAATTGCATCAATAAGTTCTGATTTGTTCATTGGTTGACCTTTAATTATTGTTGAATTAGTACCTAACATGGCTACTCTATTTTTAAGGAGATAGCAGTATTTTTTATAACTAAACCATGCTAGGTGTTAAAAAGTATAACAACAAAAAACCTTATTGCTATAGCGGTATTCCTTATATTTTATAAACTACTCAACCACATTTAATCCTAGTAATTGCCAAGCTTGCATGCCACCGCGGTAGTATTTAATCTTTTCTGCTGGATAGCCATATTTTAGTAAACCCCATATTAGTTCAGGAGACATTCTGCACCAATTACCATTGCAGTAGATTGCTAAAGTTTTAGCTTGAGAAAAGTCACGAACGCCATTAGCATCATAAGTAACACCAAATTCATCTTCCATTACCTCTCGTGCGTAATCTTTGTCTTTGTTAAATTTATGAAATGGAACATGTGTCGCACCTGGAAGCGTTCCTGTTAAGGTTAGCCAAATAGATTTTCTTGCATCAACTACTATCGTATTCCATTCAGGTGTAGAAACCCTAGAAATATATTTCATCATCTCATGCTCAGCAATAGTTTCCACTGCGTGCGGTTTAAACGGATGCATGGGCTTAATAATGCCACGACCGGTTTTTTGATAAAACTTACTAATTAGATGCTTACGATCTTGGTTGCGCTTAATGGTAAATTTCTCACCATCAATCATTACGTTTAACTCGAGTGTATTCGGTTTAAGATAAACAGATTTTTTCATCTTTTTGTTTTTTTTCTTTACTGTATTGCCATCAGTTACAGTCTTCTCAGCGGCCACTTCAAGTGCAGATTTAGATGCTTCTTCTGCATAACCATAGGTAGATAGACTAAGTAATAATAGGACAATTAAAGTGGATAGCATTCTCATGGCGATTAAAAAAATAGTTAAATAAATTATATGATTTACAGGCGTGTATTATAATTTATATAAGATTAAACTAATATAATGGTAAACCATAAATTTGAAAAACTACTTAACTGTTGTTAAACCAACCGAACGCCAAGCTTGCATACCACCACGATAATATT
>NZ_CAXCCZ010000011.1:0-37311 GCF_963981275.1 uncultured Candidatus Thioglobus sp.
AAACATCAACATCAATACCAGACCAGTTACCACTTGAGTCAGGGCTAGAAAAACCCGGTGTACCTGTTGATACGCCACACGTTAAACTACCTTTAGTTTGTACATCCTTTAAAGTATCACTATGGAATATACCCGCTTGTACACCAAAACTACCAATCGCTATTAACGATACAGCAGATAATTTTAATAACTTATTCATAAAACTTCTCCTCATTGAGATTAATTAAAAATGCAGCACTTAATCATTTACCACATGGTGAAAGTTTAAAGGATAAATCGCTTTATGAGAAGAGTTTTACTAAAAAAAAACTAGGTTCTTTTTTGATACATAGATACCAAACCTAGGAGCATGGTAACGGTAATAATAATACTAAGATGTTTAGAATCAACAATTGGTGAATAGCTACTATAAGCTGAGGCCAATGTTGTACTGGTTAATAAAGAGGCGCCCAAAACTGTTAACAGTTTAATAAGGGTTGATAGTTTCATCAGTCTAATGAATAAGTGCCACACTAAGTGACATGATAACTGCAGCTGATGAATAGATAATTGTGTGTAATGCTAAGTTCATTGTTTCTCTCCCTGGAAAAAATAAATTATTAAAAAAAATTAGTGAATCGTTGTACCGATTAGTTGTGTAATGATAGATTTTGACGAACTTGAATTTTTAAGCGTAGCTCTGGCATACCATTTCTTTGCTAACTTCTCGTTTGCCTGAATACCTTCACCCGTTAAATATGCATACCAAACATTAAACTGAGCAGGTAAATTACCCTGCTTAGCCGCTCTTTGATACCAGTAAAAAGCATTTGCTGTATTTCTAGCAACGTCTTGACCTTTTTGGAAAATATCTGCCAATTTGTATTGAGCGCTTGCATCCCCTAAATAAGCCTGCTGCTGGATCTTTATTGTTTCAACTTTTAGCTCTGATTCGGCTAACAAATGTGCATGTACTTTGTTCATAACATTTTCCTCATTTAGTTGTTAATTTGAGCCAAATATACCGTGATTTTAATAGCCTGTAAAGGGCTATTAACAATAAAAATTATATATTATATATTTACTTAAAAACAATGAGTTATGTGGTATTTATGGTATTAATAACTCTATAGTTATTTTTTAACTAATATAACTCTTTTACATAGGTGGTAAAAAATAACTATAATAGGTAAAAAAAACAAGCATAAACAGACAAAACAACATGGCCAATAAAACCAAAGACTACCTAGCTAAAGTGCGCAAAAAGACTGGCTTTTCAGACTATAAAATATCGCAGAAATATGAGATTAATCAGTCTAATTTAAGTAAATATAAATCAGGAAGAGCTGCCCTTTCTGAAACACATGCCTGGCTATTTGCCGATATCTTGAATATTAATCCTGCTGAGGTTGTTGCCAACACCAAGCTTGAGCATGCAAAAATGAAAGGTGATAAATCGAAGGTTATATTTTGGCAGGAGCGGCTTAAAAACCTTTCAAACATCTCTGAGTCTATCAAAATCGATATTGCGCAAATTAACCCCATTGTTGGGGATTTAAACAATAATGCCCAAAAAATTATTGATTTAAGCCTTAAAGCCACCCAACAAGGTTGCGACTTATTAGTTTTTCCAGAATTATCCTTAACAGGCTACCTACCTGAAGATCTACTATTACGGGCTGGATTCATTCAGCAAGTAGATGAAAAAGTAACCATGATAAAAAATGCCATCCCTGAAAATATTTCTATTATTTTTGGCGCACCTCATCAACAAGCGGGTAATTTGTACAATGCCGCTTATTTGGTTCAGGAAAAAGAGATTCAAATTTATCACAAACAACAGTTGCCAAATTACAGCGTTTTTGATGAAAAGCGCTACTTTAGCGCAGGTAGTCAGCCTTTTATTTTTACCATCAAAGGTCAACGCATTGGCTTATTGGTTTGTGCCGATCTTTGGGATGCAGACACAGTTAGAGAAACTGTTAGATATGGTGTGAGTAGTATTATTAGTATTAACGCCTCCCCTTTTCACGTTGGTAAACACCAGCAACGACTCAATGAGGTTAAAAACCGTGTACTTGAAAATCAAGTGGGCTTTGTTTACGCCAACTTAGTGGGTGGTCAAGATGAAATTATCTTTGATGGCGGCTCATTTGCCATGGATGCCAAGGCACAACTCACCCACCAGTTGCCATTTTTTGAAACGGCCACGAGCTCGTTAACAGATCCTTACACACCAGCAGAAAGTGCCAGTGTTGAAAAAACAATTTACGATGCTTTAGTGCTTGCCACTAAAGATTATATTGAAAAAAATGGGGTTTTTAAAGGAGTGGTTATCGGCTTATCTGGTGGTATCGACTCCGCACTAACACTAGCCATTGCAGCAGATGCCATTGGCAGTGAAAAAGTCAAAGCCATTATGATGCCCTACACCTACACCTCCAACATGAGCCTAGAGGATGCCAAAGCTCAGGCCAGCACCATGAATATTGATTATCAAGAAATTAGCATTCACTCGATGGTTGAAAGCTTTAACTCTCAATTGAGTGGTGTATTTAGCGGTCTGCAGGCTGATACCACTGAAGAAAACCTGCAAGCTAGAGTGCGTGGAACCCTACTCATGGCCATTTCCAATAAACTTGGTAGCATTGTTCTTACTACTGGCAATAAGTCAGAAATGGCTGTCGGCTATGCTACTTTATATGGCGATATGTCGGGCGGCTTTGCCCCACTTAAAGACGTGTCAAAAACCATGGTTTACCGATTAGCAAAGTATCGTAACACTCAGTCTTACATCATTCCTGGTCGGGTGATTGATCGAGAGCCTTCTGCAGAGCTGGCGCCTAATCAAGTGGATCAGGACTCCCTACCGCCATACGATGAACTAGATGCTATTCTTGGTCTATTCATTGAGCAAAGACTCTCTGTTAAAGATATCGTAAACCAGGGGTTTAACCAACAAACTGTGGAGCGCATTAGCCAACTGGTGCTTAATAATGAATATAAACGCAGACAAAGCGCTCCAGGGCCAAAAATTTCAAAAAATGCCTTTGGAAAAGAGCGTCGCTATCCTATGACTTCTAAGTTCAAACCTTAGGAAAATACTTTTAGAATCCCTTGAGCTTTGTGTGTGGTCTCTTCCAATTCACGCTTAGAGTTGGAATCAAACACAATGCCAGCACCCGCTCTAAAGCTTAGGTTTTTGCCTTGTTTAATCATGGTGCGAATGAGAATATTAAAATCCATTTTGCCATTATTACTAATATAGCCCAATGAACCTGTGTAAGCCTCTCTAGCCTCACCTTCCAGCTCGGAAATAATCTGCATACAACGAATTTTAGGGCATCCGGTAATGGTTCCACCTGGGAATAATGCCTTTACTAAATGCTTAACATTCATAGCGGGCTTTAAAGTACCCTTAATATTAGAAACAATATGATGCACATAGGGATAAGTTTCCAGTGCCATTACTTCATTCACCTCAATTGAGCCATACTCACACACCCTGCCCAAATCATTACGCTCCAAATCCAGCAGCATAATATGCTCAGCTTGCTCTTTAGGGTGATTGATTAAACGCTGTTTGAGCAATTCATCCTCATCACCCGCACCTCGAGGGTGCGTGCCTGCAATGGGGCGTGTTTCAACCTGATCACCATCCACACTAAACAAGCGCTCGGGCGAGGAAGAAATAATACTAAAGTTTTCAAATTGAGCGAGCGCTGAAAACGGTGCTGGATTGGATGCCTTTAGACCACTGTAAAGCTGTGCAGCGCTACATTCATGCTCTAAAGTATATTGCCAAGCCCGTGATAAATTCACTTGAAACACGTCACCCGCTTCAATATAATCCTTAATTTTTTCAACACCAGACAAGAATTTTGCATCGGGTTCACAGTCCAATACACCTGAAAAATTAGAAGAATCTGCATCCACTTTGACTTGTTTAATGTCAGTTAGCACTTGATCTATTCTTGTTTGATCACCCTGTTCATCTAATAAATAAGTCTTATTTAGCTGATGATCAAGCACAATAGCACAAGGTATTTTGGATGCTATTGCAACAGGCAAATTGCTGCTGTACATACTCTCTAACAAGGTTGGCTCGATTTGACCGATCAACTCATAAGACAAATAAACAAACCAGCCACCGGTAAAAGGTAGTTGTGAATACTGAGTATTATTCGTGGTAATTTGAGAAGACAACGTTTCTAAAAAATTAAAATCTGTCAAATTTTCTAGCACCAATTCTTGCTGTGGATGTGCAAACAAAATCGAGTAACGATTGTTAATATTATGATTAACGCTTTCCAGTAAAAAGGGGTAGCGCCTGGTGTTTAACTGGCACAGAGCGTCCAAAGAAAAATTTGGAATTTCTAAAACTTTCATGCTAATTTAGCTGCTTAGACTCGCTACTTGTTGACTCGGCAGGTGTAATTTTACTAAGCAGTTGTTGGGCGCGATTAGCAACACGGTGAGATGGGAATTTATCCAACATACTGCTAAGTAGTTTTTGTGCTTTTTCAGTTTGCTTTAATTCAACATACACCCTGGCCAATTCAAACAAAGAGTTGGCATACTTATGATGTAGCGGGCTGTTTTGTTGAAATGCCACAAATGTGTTTTTTGCCAATGAGTATTGCTCTTGTGCTAAATAAGTTTTGGCCAGCCAATAGTGTGCATCGGATGCATGGTTATTATCAGGATAAATATCCAAATATTGTTTAAATAATATAATGGCTTGATCATACTGATCAGTTACTAGAAGTGAGCGTGCATTGGTGTATATTTTTTTGGCTTTTTTATTGTGCTCACGCACGCGCATCATGGTTTGCTCAACCACAGAGCTAGATTTTTTGTATTCCATTAAATTAAACAATTCAGTAATTTTTTGCCTGCTGATTTGCTGTTGTTGCTCTAATTGCTCAATTTTTCCTTTTAACGATTTATTAGTACGCACTAAACGCTTAATTTTTTTATTATGATCCATGATCACTTTATCGGTATTAATACCCGCAGAAGCGGGCTGCCAAGCAAACACGGTTAATAAAAAAACTAAGAAAAAACGCTGCATAATTCTCTACTGATAAATAAACTCAACACGTCGGTTTTGCTGCCAAGCACTTTCGTTATGAAGCTGGGCAGTTGGATTTTCTTCACCAAAGCTGATCACATTAACTCGAGAAGATAAATCATACAAACCTAGAATTTCTTTTACTGCTAGGGCGCGATTTTCACCCAATGCTAAGTTGTACTCACGTGTACCACGCTCATCTGCATGCCCTTCTAGGCGCAGATTAAGGGCTGGATTATCGCGCATGAAATTGGCATGCTTGATAACCTCTTGTGTTGCTGCCTCATCAATCTCACTACCATCATAAGAAAAATGTAATACAAACTTAGCGCCTGAGTTTTTTAACTGGGCCACCGCCATTCTAGCAGCGTTATTTTGAGCCGCTGAACGCGCATGATTGCCTGCAAATTCTTGTGATTGAAAGCTGGAAGAATCTGCCGCAATAATACTCTCTTGAGTGGCAGACACATCCTCTTGTGAAGTTACCACAGCTGGCCTTGGTGCAACTTTTTGATAAAGCTCTTCAACCGTTGACGAACATGACGATAGTAGAATGGTAGCTGTTACTAATGAGGCAATTTTTAACATGACAATCTCCTGATATTATTTAGAATAATGTGACCAATTCGGCTCTCGAACTTCACCAGCCTTACTGACTAACTCAAAGGTTTGGTGACCTAAGATAGAAACCACGGATAACACACCCGAATCGTCTTTATTGGTGGCAAAGATAATCATACTACCATTCGGAGAAAAGAAAGGGGATTCATCCAGTTTATTTTGTGTCATGACCATTAGATCTTTAGTGGCAATATCAAGCAATGCAATACGATAATCTTTATCCACTCGGTGTACCAAAGCCAAACTTTTGCCATCTGGTGAAAAAACAGCTTTAGCGTTATAGCTTCCTACAAAAGTGGCTCGGTTAATTTTGCCAGTTTTTAGATGTTTGATATACACTTGAACTTGACCCGAACGATTAGAAGTAAAGGCAATACGCTCACCATCAGCAGAATAACTTGCTTCTGTATCAATACTAACATCACTGGTTAATCGAGTTAGTTTTTTGTCTTTAAGGTGATACGAATAAATATCTTTATTGCCATCTTTAGATAAAGTTAAGACAATACTCTCACCATTTGGGTGCCAAGCAGGTGCTGAGGCAATGCCATCAAAATAAGGTAGTTTTTGAGTTTTACGGCGCACGAACGGATACTGAATAAACACCTCAGAACGACCATTCTTAAAAGACACATAAGCAATTTTATTTTGATCAGGTGACCAGGCAGGCGATAAAATTGGGCTGGCCGCTCTTAGGATGGTTTGCGGATTTTGTGCATCTGAGTCTGATATTTCTAGCTTATATTCGCGCTTACCTCGACCTTTGTTGGCAACAGTTACATACGCTAAACGAGTGTCAAACGAGCCTTTCTCACCCAATAAGGCAAAGTATATTTGGTCTGACAGATAATGTGTAATACGCCTAATACCACTATTATGTACAGCAAACTTTTTGGCATACAATGTTTTTCTTGAATACACATCTAGCAGCTCAATTTCGACATTGAAAATTTTCTTACTAACCTTTTCGAGCTTACCAATAACAATGGCTTCAGTTTTTTGAGCTTGCCACTTGTCAAAATCAACTTGACTGGTAACAATATAATCAGCACTAGAGGCGTTAAATTCGCCAGAACGGTTAAAGTTATCACGCATAATATGCGCAATCGTTTCACCCTGCTTAGCATCACCTTTGACCAAAAAAGGAGAAATAACAATTGGAAAGGCGTCTTCAGCTTTTTTTAAAACGGTTACCTCTAAAACGGCAAAAACACTTGCACTATAAAATGTTAAAAAAGCAGCGATTAGTTTAATCATTCTCTTTCTTCAATCCAGTTCATTTGAATGGCTTCTAGGATTTTTTCACCAGATTTTTCAGCTTCATCTTCAAACTCCGCCAAAGCCATAACCATCTCTCTTAAGTCAACAAACCCAACTGTCAAGGGGCTTATGTCAGGGTGAGCTTCATCCAAAGCAATCGCGATCTCTAAGGAATCCGTCCAGTTCATAAAAATACCTAAAAAATAATCAATAATTAGCTTAATTTTAAAACAAATAGTCGGCAATCATGTGTCTTTTTAGCAAGTAAGCACTGTTTAAATACGGCGCACTTCTTGAATAAATTTAAGGGTTTCTAAAGCTTGAGTAATTTCATACAAATGATGAGAGCTTGTTACACTAATAACCAAATCAAGTGATTTAATTGAGTTGTCTTTTTCTTGCACTTCAATATGCTCAATATTACTTTCTAACTTTGATACCATATTGGCAATTGAGGCAAGTGTACCGCGCTGATTGTCTACATCTACAGTGATCTTAACATCGAAACTCTCGCCCTTCTCAGGCTGCCAATCAACTGCCATCCATTGTGCTTGCTTACTTTTTAAGCGCACTAGATTGGTACAATCAGAGCGATGCATAACCAACCCTTTTGTAGTAGTTAAGATGCCAGAAACCTTGTCCCCTGGAATAGGGTAGCAACAATGAGCGAAGCTAATTGCTTTATCTCGTGTTGAGCTAATTCTGACACTTTGAGCTGAATATTGATCATCATCATACTGCAGCTTGTTGAGTACTACTGAGACTAAAATTTCACTCAAGCCAATCTTTAGATGCATATCCTCCAAAGAATCACAAGCTAATTCATTAAGGCAAGTTTGCCATTTTTTGGTACTAATACTCTCTACATCAACAGTAAGATAATCAAGCGCATTAGATAATAAATATTCACCAAGCTGGATCAACTCTGAGGCAGACTGAGTTTTTAAATATATTTTAATTGCAGCTTTAGCCTTAGCTGTTACCGACATTTGTAGCCAAGACGGATGTGGCTTGGCATGCTCATCTGTAACAATTTCTACCGTTTGCCCTGAGCGAAGTCGTGTTGAAATAGGGGCGCTGACTTGGTCAATTTTAGCTTTAACAGTTTTGTTGCCGATATTGGTATGCACCATATAGGCAAAGTCAAGCACGGTTGCTCGATATGGCAGCTGCATAATATCACCTTCAGGGGTAAATACAAACACCTCTGACGGGAACAAATCATTTTTGGTTTCTTCTAAGAATTCGACCGATGTGCCTGAGTTTTGCTGAATATCAAGCAATGATCCTAACCAGTTGCTAGCCAGCTCGGAATCATTATCTGAATCACTTTTATAGTGCCAGTGTGCAGCAATCCCGTATTCAGATACAAAATGCATATCTTCAGAGCGAATTTGCACTTCAATAAAAATCTTATTAGGGCCAAATAAAATAGTATGTAGCGATTGATAGCCATTGGATTTTGGTAAAGCAACATAATCTTTAAATTTACCGGGTAATGGCTTATATAGGTTATGAATCACACCAAGCGCCTGATAACACTGCGCCACATCTTTAACAATCACTCGAAAAGCATACATATCTAGCACTTGATTAAATTTCAAGCGCTTATTTTTCATTTTTTTATAGATACTACAAGGTTGTTTTTGTCTCCCGCTAATCTCAACTCCAGGTAGCTCTTCTTGCACTAGGCGATTATCAAGTTGCTCCTGAATATGCTTAATAACCTTGGTCCTATTGCCACATTGCTTTTTAATCTGGCTTGCTAGCACCTTATGACGAAATGGATGAATAATAGCAAAACAAAGATTATCTAGCTCAACCCTAATACTATTAAGACCTAATCTTCTGGCAATTGGCGCATGAATCTCAACAGTTTCTTTGGCAATTCTCAGTTGTTTATCTCTACGCATAGAATCCAAAGTACGCATATTATGCAAGCGATCAGCTAGCTTGATCACCATCACTCGCATATCGTCACTCATGGCTAAAAACAACTTTCGAAAGTTCTGCGCCTGCTTGTCTACAGTGGTGTGAAATTCTAGCCCGGTTAATTTAGAAACACCTTCTACAATATGAGCAATTTCATAGCCAAAATCATAGTTTATCTCTTCATAGGTCACACTAGTGTCTTCAATGCAATCGTGTAATAATGCCGCAACAATACAATAATAATCCAGTTGAAGTTCTGCCAAAATCATCGCCACAGAAAGTGGGTGGAATACGTAAGCCTCACCTGATTTGCGATATTGACCATCATGAGCCGTTGCTGCAACCACATAAGCCTGATACACCCCCTCCACCTGAGATTTAGACATATATAATTCAAGCACCTCGCACAGATCACTAATTAGAATTCTTGAATTGTTTTTCGACATGTAGTTTGGGCTAAATCTAGAGTTAAGTTTTGCCATTATAATACTTATGCGTCAGTATAATGTTGTGCATATTTATAATAAATTTACGTAATAATCCATGAAAAAACTTATTCTAATCCTACCTTTACTTACATTATTCCTTGGCGGCTGTTTTTGGGAAGATGAGAAAAAACGTGAATCAATCACCAAGGGCTGGTCTCCAAAAACCTTCTTTACTCAAGCAAAAGAACAAGTTTCAGCCGGCTCTATGGATAAAGCCATTGAACTTTTCGAACAACTTCAAGCTGCTTATCCAGGCTCTAAATACGCCCTACAATCCAAACTAGAAATCGCTTACGCACTTTATAAAAGCGAAGATTATGATTCAGCGATCGAACGCCTTAATAGCTACATTAAGCTTTACCCTAACCACTTCTCCACGCCTTACGCTTATTACTTACGCGGGGTTATTTCAGAAGATAAATCACGCTCAATCTTAGATGATTACATTACTGATAACGCCCAGCGTGACGTTAACTCAGTGCGAGATGCTTTTAACTATTACTTGGCACTGATTGACAAATTTCCAAAAACTGAATACACCGAGGAAGCAAAAACTCGCCTAATTGTACTTAGGAATATCTTATCTCGTCATGAGTTGTTTGTGGCTATTTACTATACCAAAAAAGGGGCAAATATTGCTGCCATTAATCGCAGTAAATACATTATTGAAAAATACCCAAATACACCTTCTATCCCTGCAGCACTGCACTTAATGGCACATAACTACGATATTATCAACACACCAATTCTTGCCAAAGATGCACGCCGCGTATTAGCAAAAAGCTACCCTTTATACACACCACACTACTCATTAGAAGACTAGCTAGCACATACCGCTCATGACCAAACTGGAGCGATCGTTCGCACTCAAAATATCGCTGATCATGGCAACACGCATGCTAGGGTTGTTTATGATTTTCCCGATTTTCTCCGTCTATGCTGATCATTACACGCAAGTCACACCACTGTTAATAGGTGTAGCTATCGGTGCTTACGGCCTTACACAAGCATTTTTTCAAATACCATTTGGCTACTTATCAGATAAATATGGGCGCAAGCCTTTGTTAATAATAGGCCTTATTATTTTCTTTATAGGTAGTCTTATTGCAGCCGATGCAAGTGATATTTACCAGGTGGTGGTTGGTAGAGCCTTACAAGGTGCGGGTGCTATTTCTGCCGTGCTCATGGCTTTTTTGGCAGATTATGTCAGTGAGGATGAGCGTCCAAAGGCCAATGCATTTGTAGGGGTTCAAATTGGTATGGCCTTTATGCTGGCTTTACTATTAGGCCCTATTATTGGTCATCAATTTGGCATTTCGGGTTTATTTTGGATAATTGCAGCACTTTCGATTGTGGCTCTGCTAGTGGTTGCTACCTTGCCAAATGCTAAGCCAAAAAAACAATATACACTCTCGGTTAACAACTTTAAGAAAATCCTAACACCCGACCTAATTAGACTTGATTTTAGTGTCTTTGCTCTACACTTAATCCTTACCAGTGCCTTTATCGCTATTCCAATTTTTCTAATCGATAACAATATTCTATCCATTCAAGACAATTGGCAAATTTACCTGCCAGTGATCGTCCTATCTTTTTTAGGCATGATTCCAATGATCATTGTTGCCACCAAATTTCAAAAAACCAAAACCATTTTCTTATTGTCGATTTTCTTGCTAGCATTAAGTCAAATACTGTTTTACCAAACGGCCTTAAATTACGCCACATTTTTCATTATTTTGACTATATTTTTTACCGCATTTAATGCCTTAGAAGCGCTACTACCTTCACTTATTGCTAAAACAGCTAGCAGTGAAAAACGTGGGCTAGCGATGGGTTTTTATGCCAGTTCGCAATTCTTGGGTGCATTTGCAGGTGGTATTTTAGGTGGGTGGATTTATCACACATTTGGTCTAAATAGTGTATTCTTATTCACCACATTTATCGCACTTATTTGGTGGCTAATTGCCCTAAGCATGAGCACTGAACAACATTAAAAATTTACCGGAGAAAACACAATGGCAGGCATTAATAAAGTAATTTTAGTAGGTAACTTAGGCCAAAAGCCAGAGGTTAAATTTGCATCAAATGGTAATGCAATTGCCAACCTTTCAGTGGCAACAAGTGAAAGTTGGACGGATAAAAATACTGGTCAAAAACAAGAAAAAACAGAATGGCATCGCGTTAGTTTGTTTGGCAAGTTAGCAGAAATTGCTGGCCAATATTTAGACAAAGGCTCTAAAGTCTATGTTGAAGGTAAGCTTCAAACACGTAAATGGCAAGATAAATCTGGTGCTGATCGCTATACGACTGAAGTGGTTGTTTCAGGATTTAATGGCACCCTACAGATGCTTGATCGTCGTGAAGGCGCACCAATGGGTGGTGGCGCTCCACAATCTGCACCAAGCGCACCTCGAGCACAAGCACCTACACAAGACCCGATCACTCCTGTTGATAACGGTTTTGACGACGACATACCGTTCTGAACATAACCTCACACTTTTTGTAAAGTTTTAAACTATACAAACACCCAATTAAAGCCTTGCTGTAGCAAGGTTTTTTTTTGGCTCTAGCTCTCTTAAACTCTCTTGATACCGTGGTTATACATTCTAACCATACCCTTGAGACCATGATCACTTAACTTTGCCCATGGCTTGATATCTTGCTGATAGCCCTTATGCCAAGGCTGAATTATTTCGGTGTTAATCTTGGCCTGAGTATGGACAGATTGCGCATAATCTTTTGCCAGGGTTTGGGCAGCCATAGAGGTTCCAGCTGTTGAGATTGATGCGGTAACGGCCATCACCATGTTTTTAACTTTCATATCTTCTCCTATTTTTTTTAGCGGGTTATTTTCACTATACGCCTTATAACAAATAGATTCAAGTGCTTTAAAATATTGCAAAACCCACATATTTAAACATCAATAGGGATAATCATCCTATTCAGTATTCTTAATTAACCCTGTATGAATGATAAAAAAATAGCACAAATTTGGATTGATGCAGATGCTTGTCCAGTTGTTATTAAAGAGATTCTCTTTAAGGCAGCTGATCGCACTCGAACTCAAATAACGCTAGTGGCAAATCATGCACTACACTTACCACCCTCTAGTTATTTAAACTTTATTCAAGTAACTGCAGGGTTTGATGTGGCTGACAATGAAATTGTTAAGCGTATGCATGCAGGTGATTTGGTGATTACTAGCGACATTCCCTTGGCAGACGAGGTGATTACCAAAGGTGGGCTTGCGCTCAGCCCTAGAGGGGAATTATTCAGTGCAGATAACATCAAATCAAAACTCAGTATGCGAGATTTTATGGATGTGATACGCTCAAGTGGCGTACAAACAGGCGGTCCATCTACCTTAAGTCAAGCAGATCGACAAGCCTTTGCTAACCGCTTAGATCATTGGCTAAATCAGAATAAATCCTAGCGCCAAGTTGGCTTCATATACATACCTGGTGTCGCTTCTTCTGCCATAACCTTACCCGGCTCCATCATGGTTCGTATCCCTTGATCCATGCCTGGCACCATAAACGATGACTGTGGCTGTCGATACTGCTGCTGTGGTTGCACACCTGGATTAAATGGCATCATACTCATCCCGCCAAAAGGCTGTGTCGGTTGTGCTTGACGGGCTGAAGGAGTGTTCATTGCCCACGGCATTGGGTTGTACACAGGCTGAGCATATCTTTGTCTTGGCGCTGCATATCTCGAATTAGAGTATCTAGGCTGGGCATAACTTTGAGCACCCCACGGCATAGAATTGCCAAAAGGTTGCATTTGCGGCTGACTAAAGCCTTGTGCGCCAAATGGTGACATCATAGAAGATGGATTAGTAAAATTAGCATTCGACATCGTGCTGACAACTAGTGCCAATCCTAGGCAAGTTTTAATAATATGACGCCTTGTATTTTTCATGTTTAGCTCTCCTCAAGAATTAAATAGTGTGAGTTTGAACTATACACTGAGCGTGAGATAGATGTAGATTTTTTTCACTAAACAATAAAAAAAACCTGCGACAAGCAGGCTTTGTTTGGTGTGTTTTAACTTAATTTACTTAGTTTTTTTTCACCTGATCTCTTTCATCCCAATAATTTGCCTTATCCTTTAAAATCCAACGAACACCGCCCTTAGGGTTTTCAACATCGCCTTTATATCTTGGAATTAAATGCACATGCAAATGCTTAACACTTTGCCCTGCCATTTCACCATTGTTGACACCAATGTTATAAGCATCTGGTTTAAACTCCTCATCAAGCAGTAATTTAGCCTTTTGTACAGCAATACCGATAGCTAGTAATTCCGCCTCAGTTGCCTCAAAATAGGTTGCAAAATGGCGCTTAGGAATCACTAACGTATGCCCAGGTGACGCGGGAAAATTATCAATAAAAGTAAGTGTTAAATCACACTCGCCAATGATTCTTTCTTGATTTCTTAATTTACAAAACAAACACTCTGTACTCATATTATTGCCCTAGGTTAAAGATGGATAATTCGGACAGATATTTTACCTCAAGCAAACATCGGGTATTTAAAGGCTTTAATTAATATGTGTTTAGACGTAAAAAAGCCGGCAATTAGCCGGCTCTTAAGTTAAAACAACTTAGTCTTATTTAGTTGCTTCAGCTGCGGGTGTTGCGCTTGTTTCAGCAGTTGCCGGAATGGCTTGGTTGTAGCCATAATTCCAAGGTGCGCTATTCATATTCATTGGACCGAATGAATTCGAGCCCGTGTCCATACCAAACGGAGAGGTGCTAGTACCAAAATTAAACGGCTGATTATTGCCACCACGATTAAACGGACTGAAGTTCGAGTTAGTCTTCATTGGGCCAAAGTTATTACTATTGCCCCAAGGTGCATTATTAAAATTGCCACCGTTCATTGGCATATTCTTACTCCAATTACCATTGTTTGACCAAGGTGCATTGTTAAAATTTTGACCATTCCATGGTGTATTTCCCCAAGAGTTATTGCTCCATGGGCCATTATTCAAGTTGCCGAAATTATTGCCATTACTCCATGGTGTGTTACTACCAAAATTCATTGGATCGTTACTGTTCCAATTATTACTGAAAGCAGAAGCACTCAGTGCGACCGTCATTAATGTTGTTGCGATGATTTTTTTCATATTTTCCTCATTTTTTGTTAAGTTTATCTTGCGGGTGTTACATTATTCCAAGGGCCGTTATTCATCGGTCCAAACGAATTATTTCGGAAGTTAAGCGGCTGTGAATTTCCCCACGGCGCTTGATTCCAATTATTATTTTGCCAAGGTGTGTTATTACCCCATGGTCCATTATTACGCCAATTACGATTATTCCATGGTCCGTTGTTGTTACGCGGTCCATTGTTATTAAAGCCAGCGCCATTCCAAGGAGTGTTGTTGTTTGTATCAAACTCGTCCATCATATCATCCATTTCTTCACTAAACCAGTCTGGTGTGAATAGCGAATATGGATTATGCGCGATAAAACCATTATTAGCATTGTTGACATTGCTTCCACCCCAGCCATTATTGCCCCATGGACCATTACCAAAACCAGCTGATGCGCTAAGCGCTAATGTCATTAATGATACAGTTACTATCTTCTTCATACACCCTCCTCCTTATTGTTGTTTAATAATAAATCCTAATTATAAACCACTTAAAGCTATTGTTTGGACGAAAAAAAACCAGCAACTAGTGCTGGTTTTTTTTAAACTAACTAAAACTTACTTAGCTGGTGCAACTGGTGCTGTAGGCGCCTGAGTGTTGTTCCAAGGGTTGTTAAAGTTGTTGTATGGGTTGTAACCATTAAAGTTGTTATTGTTGTTCCAACCATTGTTGTTGTTATTGAATTCATCATCAAACTCATCTACCATGTTTGACATTTCTTCCATGTACCAACGTGGATCCCAGTAATCGTATGGGTTGTAACCAAACATACCGTTATCTTCTTGGTAACCGTTGTTATTGTAGTTATTACCGTTGTTCCAAGGCATGTCATTACTGTTAAAAAATGCGTTTGCACTTAGAGAAGCTGCTACTAATGCGATTGCTAAAAGTTTTTTCATTGTCTTATCTCCATATCTAAAATTATTTAAGAAACTATATTATAACATGATAATATAATATTGCAAGCTTTATTTAACAATTAAAACCCACGGCCATACGGACTCTTGGGCTCAGAAAAATTATAATTAGCTGGATACGGGTTTGGCAAATTCAGCGCCGGCTCCGCCACATTACCTGGGTTGGAGAAGGACATGGCTGCAGGCGTCCTGTAAACAGGCCTGGGTATTTGCTGAGATTCAGCTTGAAACGCTTGATTGGGTGTGGGCATTTGCGACATATTAAATTGTGAGCCACCAACGTTGTAAGGGCGATTATTGTAAGGGTAAGGGTAATTACTATTACGCCCATCACTAAATGGATTGTTATCTGTTACTTTTTCCATCCAAAACATTGGCGTCCAAACTGGCCAATCATTATCTTTATAATCAGACCCATAACTATTAAAGTCTAAAAATGCTTGCGCATTAAAGCTAACAGCAATCAAACCTACTAATACTGTCTTGTTCATTACACCTCCCCTATTCGTGTCATTAAGCGTAATTATAAAGCTGAATTTATGTTGCGTGGGTACTTATAGCCTTTGGGTATAATAGCGCACATGAGTACAAAACAGATATTACAATCGCTTTTAGAGCAACGAATTTTAGTGCTAGATGGCGCCATGGGCACCATGATTCAAAAGCACAAACTCAGTGAACAAGACTATCGTGGTGAACGCTTTAAAGATTGGTCTACATTGGTGCAGGGCAATAACGACCTACTATCCCTAACTCAACCAAAAATCATCCAAGATATTCACCGCTCATATTTAGAAGTGGGTGCGGACATTGTTGAAACTAACACCTTTAATGCCACCAAAACTTCCATGTCTGATTATCAAATGGAAGCACTTGCTTACGAGATTAATGTAGAGAGTGCGCGCTTAGCAAAAGCTGCTTGTGATGAATTTTCAACCAAAGACAAGCCACGCTTTGTGGCTGGTGTTATTGGCCCAACATCACGCACTTGTTCGCTTTCACCCGATGTAAACGATCCTGGCTTTAGAAATGTAACCTTTGACGAACTAGTTGAAGTTTATATGGAATCTACCCGTGGACTGATTGAAGGAGGTGCTGATATTATTTTGATTGAAACCATCTTTGATACGCTTAATGCTAAGGCTGCTATTTTTGCCGTGCAAGAAGTCTTTGAGCAAGATGGTATTGAGCTTCCAATCATGATTTCAGGCACTATTACCGATGCTTCAGGCCGTACACTTTCTGGGCAAATGACTGAAGCCTTTTACAATTCACTACGTCACGCAAACCCTATTTCTATTGGTCTTAATTGTGCACTCGGCCCTGACTTGTTGCGCCAATATGTGGCTGAAATGTCACGCGTGGCTAACACCTATGTATCCGCTCACCCAAATGCTGGCCTGCCGAATGAGTTTGGTGAGTACGATCTAGGCGCTATCACCATGGGCAAGCAGGTTAGCGAATGGGCAGAATCTGGTTTGGTTAACATTTTAGGTGGCTGTTGTGGCTCTACGCCTGAGCATATCAAGTGCATTGCCGATGCGATTGAAAACCTAGCACCTAGAAAAATCCCCGCCATTAAGCCTGAATGCCGCCTGTCTGGCTTAGAGGCTTTTAATATTGCAGATGATGCTTTATTTGTCAACGTGGGTGAGCGTGCCAATGTCACTGGCTCTGCCAAATTTAAGCGCTTAATTCTTAACGAAGAATACGAAGAAGCTCTGGACATTTGTCGTGCCCAAGTTGAAGATGGCGCTCAAGTGGTTGATATTAATATGGATGAGGGAATGCTTGATGGCAAAGCAGCCATGATTCGCTTTCTTAATCTGATCGCTTCCGAGCCTGATATTTCCAAAGTACCACTCATGGTGGATTCTTCCAAGTGGGAAATTATTGAAGCCGGCCTAAAATGCACACAAGGCAAGGCAATTGTTAACTCTATCTCGCTTAAAGAAGGCAAAGATAACTTTGTTAAATATGCACATCTTTGCAAACGCTATGGTGCGGCCATTATTGTTATGGCCTTTGATGAACAAGGCCAGGCTGACACCCAAGCGCGCAAAATTGAAATCTGCACCAATGCTTACAACATTTTAGTTAATGAGGTTGATTTCCCGCCAGAAGATATTATTTTCGATCCGAATATTTTTGCCGTAGCCACCGGTATTGAAGAGCACAATAACTACGGTGTTGATTTTATCGAAGCCACTCGAGAGATCACTAAAAATCTACCATTTGCCAAAATATCAGGCGGTGTATCCAACGTCTCATTCTCATTTAGGGGCAACAACCCTGTGCGTGAAGCCATTCACTCAGTCTTTTTATACCACGCTATTAAAGCCGGTATGACCATGGGTATTGTTAATGCGGGTCAGTTGGTGGTTTACGATGACATTGATCCAGAACTTAAAAAAGCTGTAGAAGATGTGGTGCTTAATACCGATGATAATGCTGGTGAGCGCTTGGTTGAAATTGCTGGAAAATTCTCTGGTGAGTTACAACAAAAAGACAATAAAAAAGATTTAGAGTGGCGTACTTGGACGGTTGAAAAACGCCTAGAGCATTCTTTGGTTAAAGGTATTACTGAATTTATTGATGAAGACACTCAAGAAGCTCTTGACAAACTAGGCCGCCCTATTCTGGTGATTGAAGGTCCACTCATGGACGGCATGAATGTCGTTGGTGATTTGTTTGGCGATGGAAAAATGTTTTTGCCACAAGTGGTGAAATCCGCCCGAGTAATGAAAAAATCCGTAGCTTATCTAGATCCATTCCTTGAAGCAGAAAAACAAGAATGTGGCTCTAGAGCTCAGGGCAAAATTCTCATGGCAACCGTTAAAGGTGATGTGCATGATATTGGCAAAAATATTGTTGGTGTGGTGCTTTCGTGTAATAATTATGAAATTATTGATCTCGGCGTCATGGTCCCGGCTGAAACCATCCTAGAAACAGCCATCAAAGAAAATGTTGATATTATTGGCCTTTCTGGGCTGATCACGCCATCGCTTGATGAAATGGTTTCTGTTGCCAAAGAAATGACACGTCAAGGCTTTGAGCTACCACTAATGATTGGTGGTGCCACCACCTCAATTGCACACACCGCTGTAAAGATTGAGCCAGAGTACGACAAAGGCGTGTTCTATGTTAAAGACGCTTCTAAGGCCGTTGGTGTTGCTACCTCATTACTATCAAATGAGCTCAAACCCGATCTGGTTAGTAACACCAAAGCAGAGTACGAACAAGTGCGTCTCAGACGTGCTAATAAAGGCAAAAGCAAGCTAATCAGCCTGGAGGCTGCTAGAAATAACAAGCCTAGCATTAAATTTGACAACATTAGCAAGCCTAACGAACTCGGTGTTCATGTTTTTAAAGACTACGATTTAAATGAAATCTTTAAATTTATTGATTGGGTGCCATTCTTCCGCACTTGGGAGCTCGCTGGTAAATTCCCCGATATTCTCACTGATGACGTGGTGGGTGAATCTGCCACACAACTGTTTAACGATGCAAAAGTCATGTTCAAAAAAGTTATCGATGAAAAACTTTTACAAGCAAACGCCGTGGTGGGTATCTTTCCAGCAAATAGTGTCAATGAAGATATTGAGCTAACTAATGATAATGGTGAGGTGTTTATGACACTTAATCACTTGCGTCAACAATTGGATAAAAAAGGCAACACCCCTAATTTTTGCCTGAGTGATTTTATCGCCCCGAAAGACAGTGGCGTGCAAGATTATATGGGTGCTTTTGCAGTAACAGCAGGCATCAATATAGACCCATTAGTTGAAGTTTATGAAGCAGACCATGATGACTACAACTCAATCATGATTAAGGCGGTAGCCGATCGTTTTGCTGAAGCTTTTGCAGAAATGATGCACTATAAATTCCGCACAGAAATCTGGGGCTATAGCGATGAAGATTTTAACAATGAAAAACTCATTGAAGAAAAATACCATGGCATCCGCCCTGCTCCAGGATATCCGTCGTGCCCTGAGCATAGTGAAAAAGAAAAGCTATGGGATTTACTCGATGTTGAAAAAAATACCGGCATGACGCTAACAAGCTCATATGCTATGCTACCGACAGCTAGCGTTAGTGGCTGGTATTTTGCCAATAAAGATTCAAGATATTTTGGTGTGGCGAAAATTAATCAAGAGCAGGTCCAAGACTACGCTAAACGCAAAGGCGTTTCCATCGAGCAAGCAGAAAGGCTGTTATCACCTAATTTGGAATAAGCTTAATCTAAATTTTCAGGCAGCATGTTGAATTCTTCTTTTTTTAAGATTAAGCTAATTTTGCGTGTCTTCTGGTATTTTCATAAGTTGTTGAATTTTTACCATCGCTTCTAGATGCGCCTTATGCTTGAAATACTTTTATACCGTGCTGTTTGCTCAAAAGTATTAGCGTGAAACTCTTTTTTCACATGCGCCACCTAGTTGATTGCAAGTCATTGCCTTCATTTTATCCCCTCTTTAATCTGTGTTTAATTCTCCAATTCTATTGAATGAATACACTCAATTAAACGCACAACCTGGCGTGTACAACAACCATTACCACTAGTAGCATAAGTGATATTTCTAACCTCATCCACTGTTGTGGCACCGTTTGCAATGGCATCAATAACATCCATCTTGGGAACCTCGTTGCAAATACATAGATTTTTATCTAAGTTGCGCTTGAGAATATCAGGCAACTTATCTAGAGGATTTTTGACAAAATTAGACTTCATAAAGGTTAAATTTTAATCGGTGCATAGTTTTTTATCATTAAAAAATTTTGAAAATAATGAAAATTAAAGTAAAACATGCCCACTCAAGGCTTTTATTACCTAGATAGATCTTTATCTGCGCATAAAATGGGTGAAAATACACGTTAATTTGAGAGAAAACAACTCTTTTCACTATTTAACAAACCATATTTTCGGCTTGATTAAAAAATTTCAGAAATTTTGTAAATGAGGCTGTTTTTTAAGCTTTATTCTGATGATCAATCTCAGTAGCTCTTAAATCCTTAGCCAATTGATCAAGAGAGGCGTTAATAAGCTTAAAGGCCCCTTCTGCACCGTACAGTTTAGTAATTTCAAGCGCTTCATTAATCACCACTTTATACGGCACTTCGATGCTATTTTTTAGCTCGTATGCACCCAAATAAAGTACTGCATGCTCAACTGAACCTAGTTCGTCAGTCTCTCTAGAAATGGTTGGTGCAATAAGCGCATCTAACTCAGTTCTATTTTTAAGGATATTGATAAATAAATTGGAAAAAAAGGCTTTTGAAATCTTACCTTCTTTTTGATTGAGAAACTGCTGCTCAATTTGCAATACTTCGCCACCTGAGACCAAGTATTGATAAACAGCTTGAACAACACGCTCACGTGAGCGCTGCTTTGAGGTTTTAAAAGCCATAATTAAAAGCGTTGAGCATCTGCTTGTTGTAGCAGATACAGCATTTCAATCATGGCCATAGTAGCCTCTTCACCTTTGTTGCCTTTATAGCCACCAGCACGCCCTATGGTTTGATCCATGTTAAGCGTTGTCAGTACGCCAAAGGTTGTTGGAATTTCGTAATTGTAGGATACTTCAGCTATACCTTTTGAGCATTCATTGCAAACATAAACATCATGCGGGGTTTCGCCTTTGATCACAGCACCAAGTGTAACAATGCCGTCATATAAATTTTGGCCATTGGCTTGTTGTGCTGCTAGACGCTTGGCCAATAATGGAATCTCGAAGGCACCAGGTGCATAAAAAACATTAACATTATTTTCATTAATGCCATATTTGGCTAATGTATCTTGCGCAGCAGCGAGTAATTTATCACCAATATCTTGGTAGAAGTAACCCACAATAATAGCTACTTTACTGTCTTTCAAGAAGTCGCTATTTGCATTTTTATCAAATTGAAAATTCATCTTATTCCTTTAATGTTTAAGCTCTACGTACTCACTTACCTCAAGACCAAATCCTTTAAGGCCATGAAGCTTTCTTGGCGAGCCTAGAATTCTCATTTTTTTAACCCCTAAATCAGACAAAATTTGCGCACCAACACCGTAAGTCTTAATGTCATCGCCCATCTCACGAGAGCTATTATCAATATTTTGTAAGATCGATTGCTCACTTTGCTTTCTGAGTAGCAAAAACACGCCACTCTGCGACTTAGAGATATGTTTAAGCGCATCATCCACACCAAAGCCTTTGGTACTTTCTTGCAAGACATCTCTAAAAGTGTCTTCCATATGAACACGTACACAAGTGTCTTGATCGTGGGTGATTTCACCCTTAACTAAAGCTAGGTGAGTTTCATTGTAAATACTGTCAAGGAATGAAATTAATCTGAAAGAGCCGTACTCTGTTTCAAACTCACGCTCATTGACACGCTCAATGGTTTTCTCATTTTCAATACGATAAGAAATTAAATCTTCGATCGTACCCCATTTAATTTGATGTTTTTCGGCAAAAATTTCTAAATCGTCGCGTCTAGCCATAGAGCCATCTTCATTCAAGATTTCAACAATCACTGAAGCGGGCTCAAACCCAGATAAACGTGCAAGATCACAACCTGCCTCGGTATGGCCTGCACGAATCAGCACGCCACCAGGTTGCGCCATTAGAGGGAAAATATGCCCAGGTTGAACGATATCAGATGGTTTAGCATCTTTTGCCACTGCATCCAAAACTGTTTTAGCTCTATCGGCCGCTGAAATACCAGTTGTTACCCCTTCTACTGCTTCAATTGAAACGGTGAAATTGGTGCCATTGGCGTCATTATTTTGCGCCACCATGAGTGGTAAATTAAGCTGCTTACAACGTTCTTGCGTTAGTGTTAAGCAAATTAAACCACGACCGTGAGTAGCCATAAAGTTAATATCTTCTTTGGTGCAAGTCGCCGCAGGAATGATTAAGTCTCCTTCATTTTCGCGATCTTCATCATCCATTAGGATGATCATTTTGCCTTGCTTATAATCTTCTAAAATTTCTTCAATCGTTGCTTTTCTCATGACTTATTTATTGTTTAATAATTGCTCTAAATGGCGCGCAATAATATCAACCTCTAGGTTGACTTGATCGCCTGTTTTTAATTCGCCTAACGTTGTTACACTTAATGTGTGCGGAACAATGTTTAAATCGAAGGTATTACCATCAATACTATTAACAGTTAAACTCACTCCATTAATACACACAGAGCCCTTTCTAGCGATATATTTTACCAAATTATCAGGCGCACTAATCTTAAAACGCGTTGACTCTCCTTCGCTAAATTGCTCACTTACTTGGGCAATTCCATCCACATGACCACTGACCAAATGCCCATCAATACCTTGATTAAGTCTGAGTGCTTTTTCAAGATTGACTCGCATACCTTGCTCTAGTTTAGAGAAGATTGAACAATTTAGCGTTTCTTGGGAGACATCTGCTTTAAAAAAGTCCCGACCTACTTCTACCGCTGTTAAACACACGCCGTTGACCGCGATGCTGTCACCTATTGCAATACTTGAAAAATCAAAACTGGACGCAGTAAAGCTAAATACAGCGCCCTTATCGTAAGCAACTTTAGTTTTAATACTGCCAAGTGCCTGAATGATGCCGGTAAACATAAGTAAAGTGAACGATATTAAAGGTTTCTAATTTTACGCTAGTTGTTAGATATGAGGCTCTTGATAAATTTTTTTATCCTTTAACTGACAGCGTCTACCACTTTACTCTTTATTCTCAAAACAGTAGCAAAAACTAGCACCCAATAAAACAATCAGCCAAGCAAGGTAAATCCAAATCATCAGCAACATTAATATTGACAATGTTCCGTAAATAAACTCATAAATTGGAAAATATTGTATGTAAACAAACATGGCATATTTGATTATCTCTAATAATATGGCGGCAATAACACCTGCTTTAAGAGCATTAATGTATCTAACTTTTTCTAAAGGCACTGCATAATACAAAATTGAAAAACCCACGCTGGATAGAATTAGCGGAGTGAATAGTGGCGCATGATTAATCATGGGCAGTTGACTAAAAATATCCGATGCAACCACATAAGAGCTAAAAAATAACGATGCAGCAACAAATATTGGCCCTAAAAACAACACAAATAAATAAGAAATAAGCCCCCTCATCCAATGACGATGATGCACATCATGCCAAACCAGATTGATACGCTTATCGATTTCAAACAATAAAAGCATCACTGCAAAAATTAAAAAACTAGAGCTAATACCTTTTAAGGACTGAGCTTGATTGATAAATTGCTGGATATACTCTTTAGCAGTGCCATAGTTTTGTGGCAACAATTGTGTGTATAAAAATTGCTCTAAATACTGCTGAAGATCGTAAAAGTATGGAGAAAGTGAAAAAACACTTAAACCCAATGCAAACCCTGGAACCAAGGCAAATAAACTACTAAATGATAGTATTGAGGCAGAATCAAAGCCTTGGCGCTTTACAAATCTTTTCAATACGGTTTCGATCATAGGTTTATTTTTGTGATTTTAAGTAATCCTCGTAATTGCCAGAATAGTAATGCATGCCATCTTCCTTTAGTTCAACCACTTTGGTTGATAAAGAAGAGACAAACTCTCTATCATGACTGACAAAGATCAGTGTACCCTCATAATTATCAAGTGCAAGGTTAAGTGCCTCAATGGACTCCATATCCAAGTGGTTGGTTGGCTCATCCATCACCAATACATTTGGCTGTTGTAACATTAATTTTCCGAACAACATTCTGCCCTTTTCACCACCCGAAAGTGATTTAACACTCTTGATAATATCGTTTTTACCAAATAGCATTTTTCCAAGCACTGCACGCATATCTTGCATATCTTGCTTAGGTTGTTTAAATTGTGCCATCCAATCAAGTACGGTCATATCTTCTTCAAAATCAGCACTATGATCTTGAGCATAATAACCAATGTTGATATTCTCACTCCACTTCACCTTACCCTTGTCCGCTTCAATTTCACCAACTAGAGTGCGCAATAACGTGGTTTTACCAATACCATTTTGACCAATAACGGCCACACGTTCACCAACTTCAAATAAAAATTCGATATCTTTAAGTACATGCAAATCATCAAAGCTTTTATTAAGTCCGCTGACTTCTAATACATTTCTATGAAGTTTATTTTCTTGAGAAAAATAAATATAAGGACTTACCCTTGAAGAAGGCTTAATATCGTCAAGTTCAATCTTTTCAAGCTGCTTTTGACGTGATGTTGCTTGCTTTGCTTTAGAGGCATTTGAAGAAAAACGAGAAACAAAATGCTTAAGCTCTTTAATCTTAGCTTCTTTTTTAGCATTATCTGATTGCATTTTTTCCTGAATAGCAGTTGATGCAATCATAAATTGGTCGTAGTTTCCTGGGAAGGTGTTTAGTGCACCGTAATCAAGGTCAGACATATGAGTACAAACACCATTTAAAAAGTGCCTATCGTGAGAGATAATCACCATAGTTGCCTTACGATCATTCAATACATCTACCAGCCAGCTGATTGAGTTAATGTCCAAGTTGTTGGTCGGCTCATCAAGTAGCAAAATTTCAGGATCAGAGAATAGCGCTTGTGCGAGCAAGATACGTAACTTCCAACCTGGTGCAATTTCGCTCATGAGTCCGTAATGTTGATCTTCAGGAATATCCAAACCTAATAACAATTCACTGGCTGATGACTCAGCCATATAACCATCCATCTCGGCGAATTCCATTTCTAGCTCGGCCACTTTAATACCGTCTTTTTCGCTCATTTCTGGCAAGGCATAAATACGGTCTCTTTCTTTTTTAACTTCCCAAAGCTTTTCATGGCCCATGATTACCGTATCAACAACACGAAATTCTTCATAAGCAAATTGATCCTGGCGCAAAATACCAAGTCGCTCACCTTCGCTAATGCTTACCGTACCATTAGAAGGCTTTAGCTCGCTTGTTAGAATTTTCATGAATGTTGATTTACCGCAACCATTGGCACCAATCAAACCGTAGCGATTGCCACCTTGAAATTTAACAGAGATATTTTCAAACAGAGGTTTTTCACCAAATTGCATGGTGATGTTGGCAGTAGAAATCATGAGTGTAGCACTATTTTTGAAAAACAACTATTATCCCATAGTCACAATAAAAAACTAAAGAGAATGCAGGTTTGATTAGAGTCATTAGTAGCTCTTTCGAGGGTTAAAATAAGCATAAATTTAGAATAAATCTACGTTAAAAAATGTTTGAAAAAACTGGACAATTACCCGATAAATATTTAGCTATCGCCATACTTATATTGTTAACTTTTGGATGGATCATGTCGTTTTCCGCCTCATTGGGCCACTTCGATAGTTACAGCTATTTTTTTAAACAAAGTGTTTATATTACAATTGGCTTAGCACTGGCCTTTACCTGCTTAAAAATTCCCCTATATTTTTACAAAAAATATGCCAAGTGGTTTTTTGTTTTTTCTTTGGTCTGTTTGGCTTTAGTATTTTTACCCGAACCTATTGGCAGAACTGTTAATGGATCTACCCGTTGGATTAACTTTGTGTTTTTTAAATTCCAACCTTCTGAAATGATGAAAATCGCCATGATCTTATACATGGCTGATTTTTTGGTTAGACAAGAAAAAGACGTTAAAAAGCCTTGGATGGGTCTGGTTAAGACGCTCATCATCATCTCTTCTGCTGATATATTGCTTTTATTAGAAATGGATCTGGGTGCAACCATCATCATCTCTTTAACAGCACTTATCATGCTGTTTGCAGCTGGCGTTTACCTAACACAGCTCACTTTTGTTGGCAGTAGTTTGATTAGTGCTGTTGGTATTTGGCTTTATATTGATGGGTTAAATGGTGGCGTACGCTGGCAACGATTAACCCAGTTTTGGCAAACTGATTTGTGGATTAATGACAGTGAAAAAGTTTGGCAAACCAAGCAAGCATTAATCGGCATTGCCAGAGGAGATTGGGGCGGTGTTGGGCTGGGTAATGGTATTCAGAAATACACCAAACTTCCAGAGCCGCACACCGATATGATCTTTTCTATTGTCGGTGAAGAAACTGGCATTATTGGCATGTTATTTGTTATTTTGACGTTTGGATTTATTATGCTCAAAGGCTTTAAGATTGCTAAAGGCGCACTCAAGCAAAAACGCAAATACAGCTCTTACGTTGGCTTTGGCATTTGTACCTGGCTATCATTGCAATTTAGTGTTAATATTGCCATGAACCTTGGCCTAATCCCACCTAAAGGCTTTCCACTACCTTTAATTAGTTATGGTGGGTCAAGTATGATTTTTGTACTCATTGCGCTGGGAATCTTACTTAGGATTGATATGGAAAGTCGTTGTGAATACTCTAAGCAAAAAAACTATGTCTGATAAAAAAATACTCATTATGGCGGGTGGCACGGGTGGACACATATTCCCAGCCTTGGCCATTGCCAATGAACTTAAAAAATACCCTTGCCATATTGAATGGCTAGGCTCTAAAAAGGGCATGGAAAATGAAATTGTGCCTAAAAACAATCTACCATTACACACGGTTAATGCTGTTGGATTGCGAGGGAAAAATATCATTAGCTTGATTAAAGCCCCTTTTCAACTTGCTTTAGCTACAGTGCAGGTTGTTAGTGTGTTTATAAAGACAAAACCTGATGTTGTACTGGGTATGGGCGGCTTTGCCTCGGGCATAGGCGGCGTAATTGCCTGGATTTTTAGAGTACCTTTGTTTATTCATGAGCAAAATGCCATTCCAGGCACAACCAATAAACTTCTATCAAAAATTGCCACACAAACCTTTCAAGCTTTTGATAATGCTTTTGATTCTCACACCGGTGCGATTACTGTTGGCAATCCTGTTGCTTTTAAGGTTAAAAAATCAAGTGCAAATAATAAAAAACTTAATTTATTAATAGTTGGTGGTAGCCTAGGATCAAAGCCAATAAATAATGTTGTAACCAATCTGGGCAGCAATATTAACATTTGGCACCAAACTGGAAAACTACACTTTGACAGTGTGCAATCTCAATATAAGAAAAAATCTGTCAAAGTAACTGCTTTTATTGACGACATGTCTAAAGCGTATGCCTGGGCTGATGTAGTATTGTGTAGAGCAGGTGCAATGACCGTTTCGGAGTTGATGCTAAGTGCCACACCTAGCATCTTAATTCCTCTGCCATATGCCATTGATAACCATCAGTTTTATAACGCTAAAATTCTTGCTGACCAAAATGCAGGCATTTTAATCGAACAAAAGAATCTAACAACTCAGGCGCTTGAAGAAATACTAGATAACCTAGATACTGAAAAGCTGGCATTAATGTCTGATAACGCACTTAAACTCGCCAAGCCCAACGCTGCAATTACCATTACCAAGCAACTTCTTAAAGGATAAAAAAAGCCGCATTAAAGCGGCTTTTAGTTTGACTCAATTAATCAATTATTTCCATTCAGTGCAAGTAATAACTTCACTGGTATTGCCAAAACGATCTGATTTTTTGTTAGTAATACAACGTCTTTCCATGGCTTTAGCAGGCACCTCAACAAGTCGATCAACGTATACGATTTTTTCAACAATCACCTCATTAACAGGATTGCTATCATTACAAATGTCTTGCTTAATAGCTTCTAGTTTTTGCTTAGCTTTTTGATGCTGATCGCTAGACCATTTTTTCGCATCACTAGGCAAGTTTGATAAAGCGCCAATGCTAGAATCTACAACACCGCCAAGACAGCTACCTAAATGCTCAAGATTGTCATAGCCATTAGAACACTTCTCAGACTCAGCAATAGCACTCAAACTGATTAAAGTCGTTAATACAAATGTGGTTAAAAATTTGTTCATTATTATTCTCCTATTTGAATTATGCATGTTGATGCATATTAATACCCAAGCCTTTGAACAACGCTTCATCACGGCTTTGAGTAACATTTGGTGTGGTTAACAATTCATCACCATAAAATACAGAATTAGCGCCCGCAAAGAAACAACTCGCTTGCATGGTCTCACTCATATCAGTTCTACCTGCAGAAAGACGCACAACCGACTGAGGCATTAAAATTCGAGCAACCGCAATTGAACGAATAAAATCAATGTCACTTGGCCTTTCCATGGTTTCAAATGGTGTACCTGGAACTGGAACAAGCAAATTCATTGGCACTGAGTTGGGATGTTGGTCCATATTGGCCAAAGTTTGTAACATCGATGCCCTATCTTCAACTGTCTCACCCAAGCCTAAAATTCCACCACTACACACATTAATGCCAGCTTGCTGAACATGATCGATCGTGTCTAGGCGATCCTGAAACTCACGAGTAGTAATAACATTAGAGTAGTGCTCTTTTGAGGTGTCAATATTATGGTTGTAATAATCGAGCCCTGCTTCTTTTAGTTTTTTGGCTTGAGGCTCGCTCAGCATGCCTAAAGTTACGCAAGATTCCATGCCTAAGTCTTTAACCTCTTTAATCATGTCAATAACTACATCTAATGACTTATCTGTAGGATTGCGCCAAGCAGCACCCATACAAAAACGTTCGGAACCTAAGTCTTTAGCTTTTTTAGCGGCCTCTTTAACTTGTTGAATCTGCATGAGTTTCTCACGCTCCAAACCAGAATCATATTTTGATGACTGAGAACAATAAGAACAATCCTCAGGACAAGCGCCTGTTTTAATATTAAGCAGTGAAGAAACCTGCACTTTATTTGGATCAAAATTTTCTCGATGAATACTGTGGGCTTTGAATAATAGATCGTTAAATGGCAAATCAAACAATTGATTAATTTCAGCCAAGGTCCAGTCGTGTTTTAATTCACTCATAAGTAGATTTTATAATAATATTTTTAGCTATTTTACCGGTATTTTGGGCACAAAAAAGCCGTACAAAAGTACGGCTTTTATGGAATCGATTTTAAGTGCTACAGACTGTAGTACATATCGAATTCAACCGGGTGAGGCGCTGAACGCATAGCATTTACTTCTTTCATCTTAAGATCAATGAAAGAGTCAATTACGTTATCCGTAAACACACCACCTGAAGTTAAGAAGTCACGATCAGCATCAAGTGCATCAAGTGCTTGCTCTAGAGAGTTACAAACCTTAGGAATCTTCGCTTTTTCTTTTCTAGTTAATTCGTACAAGTCACCATCTTGAGGCTTGCCAGGGTCAATTTTATTTTTAATACCGTCAAGGCCGGCCATTAACATTGCAGAAAATGCTAAATAAGGATTGGCTGTATTATCTGGGAAGCGTACTTCAATACGACGACCTAGTGGATTGCCTACGTAAGGAATACGAATTGCAGCAGAACGGTTTTTAGCTGAATAAGCTAACATTTCTGGCGCTTCATAGCCTGGTACTAAACGCTTGTAAGAGTTGGTTGATGCATTTGTAAATGCATTTAACGCTTGAGCATGCTTAATAATACCACCAATGTAATATAATGCCATTTGACTTAAGTTGCCGTACTCATCGCCATCAAATAAGTTAACACCATCTTTAGCAATTGATTGGTGAACATGCATACCGTTACCATTGTCAATCGCGATTGGCTTAGGCATAAATGTTGCTGTTTTACCGTACATATGTGCAACATTATGAATACAGTACTTAAGGATTTGAGTTTCGTCAGCCTTTCTTACTAATGTATTGAATTTTGCGCCAATTTCACACTGGCCTGCAGTACCCACTTCATGGTGATGCACTTCAGTTTCAACACCCATTTCTTCGATCACAAGACACATTTCTGATCTAAGGTCATGTAATGAGTCTACTGGTGGAACTGGAAAGTAACCGCCTTTAACATTTGGACGATGACCTTTGTTTCCACCTTCTAAATCAGATCCAGACTCCCAGTCTGCTTCTTCAGAGTGGATTTCATAAAACGCCTTACCCATGCCAAAACCTGTATCCCACTTAACACTGTCAAATACAAAAAATTCATTTTCGTTACCAAAGTAAGCTGTATCACCAACACCTGAATCTTGCATGTACTTTTCAGCACGCTTAGCAATCGAACGAGGATCTTTCTCATAGCCCTTCATGTCGCTTGGCTCAACAATATCACAACGCACAATTAGCGTTGATTCTTGTGTGAACGGGTCCATAACACATGCTGTTGTGTCTGGCTTTAGAATCATGTCAGATTCATTAATATCTTTCCAGCCTGTGATTGAAGACCCGTCAAACATTTGGCCCTCTTCAAACTTATCTTCATCCACTGTATGAGCCGGAACACTTACGTGATGCTCTTTACCGTGTGTATCTGTAAAACGAAAATCAACAAACTTAACGTCGTTATCTTCAATCATCTTCATTACATCTTGTGCAGACATATTATCTCCTTTATTTAACTATTTGTATGGACTGGCTATCTTCACCAAGCAGCTTGCGCCGTTACAAGCAAAATTCTTTGTTTATTTATTGTAATATAATAAAAATCTACTATATTTACAACAAAAACAGCGAATTATTCTACCCTATTTTCTCAACAAGAAGAACAATCTCATCGGTTTTTTCTTCGATTTTTAACACTCTATGGCCATGAACCTTGCACCAGGCAGGTATGTCATACAAAACCCCTGGGTCAGTAGCCAGCATTTCAATTGTATCGCTAATAGCCACTTTATCAATCATTTCGCCTAAGCGAATCACTGGCATTGGGCATAATAATTTTTTAACATCTAGTTGATTTTTCATTTTACTAACTCTCCGTTTGAGTGGTATTAACCCACTCCTGTGGCTTTAAAAATTTCTCATAAAGCTGTGCCTCAGGTGAATTTGGCCTAGGTTCATATTGATATTCCCAGCGTACTAGTGGTGGTAATGACATCAAAATTGATTCTGTGCGCCCGCCAGTTTGCAGACCAAATAATGTGCCTCGATCATAAACCAAATTAAATTCTACATAACGGCCACGACGATACAGTTGAAACTGCCTCTCATGATCGGTAAATGGCGTATCTTTGCGTTTTTCAATAATCGGCCTATAAGCCTTAATGTAGCTATCTCCTACGCTACGCATAAAGGCAAAGCATTCATCAAAACTACCCTCATTTAAATCATCAAAAAACAAACCACCAATACCGCGCTGCTCATCACGATGCTTCATATAGAAATAATCGTCACACCATTTTTTGTATTTTGGATACACCTCTAGGCCAAAAGGATCACAAGCATCTTTGGCGCTCTGATGCCAGGCAATGCAATCCTCATCATAGCCGTAATATGGGGTTAAATCAAACCCACCACCAAACCACCAAATCGGATCTTCTCCATCTTTTTCTGCAATAAAGAAACGCACATTCGCATGTGAAGTTGGTGCATAAGGGTTGTTAGGATGAATGACTAACGAAACACCTAATGCGCTAAAACTTCTTCCTGTCAATTCTGGTCTCATTGCGGTTGCAGAAGCAGGCATATTATCACCATGGACAATAGAAAAGTTAACCCCTGCTTGCTCAAAAACCTTGCCTTTTGCGAGCACTCGAGTTAGCCCGTTGCCACGACCATTTGGCTTTTTCCATTCATCTTTAATAAAACTAGCCTGGCCATCAACTTGTTCAAGCTGACTGCAAATGTCAGCTTGTAATGAGAGTAAATATTGTTGAATTTGATCGATCATCTGAGCCTTTCTCCGGTCTGTAAATTGATAATGCTTGAGGGGTTATTTGCATTTTTATTGGGTGCTATTATATAGTCTAACTCACCTTTAAAATAAACCTGTAATTTCAAGCTGCTTTGGGCAGTCTGACGGCCTGAAAGGTTAGCGCTAGTGGTTACCAGTGCACTATCAGTCATTGTGCATAATTGTTTAATTAAGGGATTGCTGGTTAGTCTAATGGCAATAGTTTTATGCCCGCCTAATAGTAAATCAGGTACACAATTATTCGCTTTAACAAGATAAGTAGTTGGCTTAGCACTTGGTTTGATCTGCGCTAACAGCTCGGTATTTTCAACATAATCTTTAAAATGATTGATATTACTTGATATTAAAATCAGCCCCTTATTAGTTGAGCGCTGTTTAAGTTCAACCAAACGTATTAAAGACTTAGAAAAAGGAAGGCAACTTAACCCTTGAATGGTATCTGTCGGCAGACTGACCACCCCTCCATTATTGAGAATATTGGCGACTACTCTAGTTTTTAAATTCATGTTTTTTTAGCTCTAGGATGGCACTTATCGTACACTTTTGATAATTCTAAAAAATCAAGATGGGTATAAACTTGGGTGGACTTAATACTGGCATGACCCAAAAACTCCTGTGTTGAGCGCAGATCATGGCTGGACTGCAAAAAATGCGTCGCTGCTGCGTGACGCAACATGTGTGGATAAACGTTAATCTTAATGCCCGCCTCTAACGCTCGCTTTTTAATCATATTTTGTATTGATCTAACCCCGATTCTGTCACCATTCTTATTAACAAAAAGCGCCGTTGAATTGTGCGTCTGTAGATGCTTAACAACAGCCTTTTGTGCAGACTCTCCAAGTGGTGTATGTCGAGTTTTGCTAGCCTTGCCCACAACCCTTAAAAAACCCTGGGTTATATCTACATCCGCCACATTTAATCCCACCAATTCAGATACACGCAAACCACAAGAATAAATCACCTCAATAATGGCCACATCACGATTTTCAAATCGTGATGTTTTTCTTGTTTTTAGCATTTGCAACAATTGATCATAGTGCAATATTCCTGGTAAAGTTTGCCCAATTTTTGGCGTGCGCAGTTGAATGGCACAATTATTTTCTAGCTGACCCTGATTAACTAAATAAGTTAGCAATCCTTTAATTGAAGACATATATCTGCGAATACTTCTGGCAGACATATTATTATGGCGCAGCTGCATGATAAACATACTCAGTATTTCTGTATTAAGCGCTGACCAGCTAGCGATGCGCTGAGTTTTTAAGAAACCAAGCAGCTGATTTAAATCACGCTCATACGCTTGTTGAGTATTGTGTGCGTAATGACGCTCAACTTTTAAATATAAAATAAAGTCAATTATTTGTTTTTTCACTTGAATTTTGCCAGCTTGACCATATCAATATATTTTACGCATAAACTAGAGATAAAATAAAATGACGACAAAACAGACACATTCGTTCCAAACAGAAGTTTCTCAACTGCTACATTTAATGATTCACTCTTTGTATTCTAACAAAGAGATTTTCTTGCGAGAGCTAGTTTCAAACGCCTCTGATGCGGTTGATAAACTTAAATTCGAGTCTTTATCAAATGACACATTGGTAGAAGGCAAAGAAGACCTTCAAGTACACATTGATGTTGATAAAGAAGCTGGAACCATTACTATTACTGATAACGGCATTGGTATGACTGAGACTGAAGTCATGGAAAATATTGGCACCATTGCTAACTCAGGTACTAAAAAATTCTTACAAAGCCTCGATGCAAAACAAGCCGAAGATTCAAATCTGATCGGCCAGTTTGGTGTGGGTTTTTATGCCTCATTTATTGTTGCTGATGAAGTGGTGTTAACCACTAGAAAAGCAGGTGATGACAAGGCTAATGGCACAATTTGGACATCAAAAGGTGAAGGTGAATACTCCCTTGAAACTACAACAGTAGAAGAGTTTGGTACTAAGATCACTCTACATATTAAAGACGACGAAAAAGAATTTTTAGATGATTATCGCCTGCGTAGTATTATTTCTAAATATTCTGATCACATTACTGTGCCAATCATGATGATTAAGCCTGCTGAAGAAGAGTCAGACACCATTGAATATGAAATGGTTAACAAGGCTAATGCTTTTTGGACACAAGACAAACGCGATCTTAAGCAAGAAGATTATGATGAATTTTACAAATCTCTTACTTACGATTTCGCCGCGCCACTTGCTCAACTACACAATCGCGTTGAAGGTAAGTTAGACTATACTTCTTTGCTTTTCATTCCTTCTAAGGCACCGTTTGACATGTGGGAGCCAAAACGCAAAGGCGGCATCAAACTCTATGCTAAGCGTGTGTTTATCATGGAAGACAATGAAGAGCTTATGCCAATGTATTTGCGCTTTGTAAAGGGTGTGATTGATACAGCTGATTTATCACTAAACGTTTCTCGTGAAATTCTACAAGGTAATAAAGTGGTTGATACCATTCGCAAAGCTTCAGTTAGTAGAATCTTAAAAGAATTAGAAAAAATGGCCAAAAACAAGCCAGAGAAATATGCAGATTTCTGGAAAGAATTTGGCATGGTGATGAAAGAAGGTGTGGTTGAAGACGCTTCTAATAAAGACAAAATTGCCTCTCTTTTACGCTTTGCTACCACTAACTCTAATGGTGAAGATCAAAATGTATCATTGGCTGAGTACATTGAGCGCATGGGTGACGATCAAAAAGATATCTACTATGTCACTGCAGAAACTTTTGCAGCTGCCAAAGGCTCTCCGCACTTAGAAATTTTCAAACAGAAAGACATTGAAGTTTTACTTCTGTCTGATCGTGTTGACGAATGGATGGTTAATAACTTTACTGAGTTTGAAGGCAAAAACCTTAAGTCAATTGCCAAAGGCGACCTGCAAGATTTAGACTCTAAAGAGGAAAAGAAAGAGAAAGAGAAAACCGCTAAAGGCTTTAAAAAGACCTTAGAAGAGATGCAGAAAATTCTTGAAAATCAAGTTAAAGAAGTTAAAATTTCTAATCGCTTAAGCGAATCCCCTTCTTGTTTAGTGGCTGATGAAAATGAAATGGGTGGCAACATGGAGAGAATTATGGCCTCACTCGGTCAAGACGTTCCTGAAACTAAGCCAATTCTTGAAATCAACCCAACTCACCCATTAGTGGAAAAACTTAAAACTAAGGTTGATGAAAATTTGGTGAATGTGTTATTTGATCAAGCGGTTTTATCTGAAGGCGGACAGCTTAAAGATCCTGCTGAATTTGTTAAACGTATGAATAAATTGATTAACTAATCAATTAACCTGAATCCACTAAAAAGCCCGCATTTGCGGGCTTTTTTACGTCATTTGCATTATTTCTAAAATTTTAATGATTATGACACCTGTTATCAATTAATCTCTCAAAAACACGCCATTTTAGCCAAAAAATCAGTTTTTTAAGTCAATTTTTAGCTTCAAGCCCTTCCATTCTTAAAATTTTCTATTTTTTAAAAGGCTGAATATTTCTTAAAATTCCTCTAAAAATAGCCACCTCTTCTTTTTCGGGTTCTGCGCGTCCAAAAAATCGACGCATACGGCGCATGAGAAGCTCTTTTGGGCGTTTTTCTTCGAAATAGTCAATATGCTCAAGCACTTGAGCAAAGTGTGCATAAAAACCCTCTAATTCAATATTACTAGCTATTTTATTGGTGCTTTTTTCAAATTCTGTGGTTGTGCTATGAACATAGTGCTGATAAGCAAATACTTGGATAGCTGAAGCAACATTTAAAGAAAAATAATTTGGATTTCCTGGGATGGTCATCAAAATTTGGCATAAATCCAGCTCTTCATTACTCAAGCCAGAGTTTTCAGTTCCAAACACCACGGCCACCTGCTGATTGTCAACTGAAGTGGTTTTCTGTATTTCGTCACAAGTATCCACCACATCCATTTGTCGCCATTTAATATTACGCTGACGCGCACTTGCACCAATCACCAAGTGTGTGTCTGCCAAGGCTTCTTCAAGTGTATCACAGACAACAGCATTGGTCAGAATGTCATCTGCCCCACTTGCTCTAGCGGTTGCTGTGGCTGACGGGTGAGTCTTTGGATTGACCAAATATAACTTGGAGAGATTCATGTTTTTCATAGCACGGGCAGCCGCACCAATATTACCAGGCTCGGTAGTATTAACCATAACCACACGTACATTATCAAAGGTATAATTCATTTCTTTATTTTTATTCATGACGCTCATGCATCCTACATTAAATATTGCCGTTAAAGCCGCTCGAAAAGCGGGTGACATCATTCTCAGATATCATAATCAAATTGATCTGTTAACGATTGAAAACAAAGCGGCGAATGACTTCGTCTCTGAAGTAGACAAGGCCGCTGAAGATGCTATTATAGATGAATTGAAATACGCCTTTCCTGATCATTCTATTTTGGGTGAAGAAAATGGTGAAATCGTTGGTAAGGATAAACGCTTTGTTTGGATTCTTGACCCACTTGACGGCACCACTAACTACTTGCATGGTTTTCCGCAATATGCCGTATCTATTGCTTTATATGAAAATGATGAACCAACTCATGCTGTTGTATATGACCCATTTAAAGAAGAGTTGTTTACTGCCTCAAAAGGTGACGGTGCTTATTTAAATGAGCAGAGAATTCGGGTTACGAATAGCAATGGCTTTGAAGACACTTTAATTGGCACTGGATTTCCATTTAAAGCGCCACAACATTTAGACGCCTACCTTGATATGTTTAAGGCAATCCATCCAAAAGTAGCTGGTATTCGTCGTGCAGGATCTGCTGCACTTGACTTGGCTTACTTAGCTGCAGGACGACTAGATGGCTTTTGGGAAATAGAGTTAAACATTTGGGATATTGCTGCAGGCGTGCTACTAGTTAAAGAGGCCGGCGGCTATGTTGGTGATTTTTCTGGCCGTGGTAAACACTTAGAAACAGGCAATGTGGTTGCGGGTAACGAGAAGGTTTTTAAAGAAATTTTAAAAACCATTCATCCGCACTTGACAGATGATTTACAACGCTAGTTTATTTCAAGTGTTAGCTGCTCACCATTTAACGCTTTAGTTTTTTCACTCATCAAATACACAATTGCCGGAGATATACTCTCTGGTGTTGGATTATTATTAACATTTTCAGCTGGATAAGCCGTTTGTCGCATCTTGGTGCGCATACGCCCAGGATTTAACGAATTAGTCTTAATATTAGTTTTTTCAAGCTCCTCAGACAAGGTTTTGCTCAAGCCTTCAATCGCAAACTTGC